>JBASBA010000404.1:0-5766 GCA_049650885.1 Alteraurantiacibacter sp.
GGATTGACCAGGCCCGGCGTGGTCTAGCGTTCATCGCTCTCGCCTTGCCGCACTGACCTGCGAATATGCGAACTTTTCTCTGCCTGCACCATTGACTCCATATGAATACGCACCAAATGCGCACGGCTGGCACTCTCGGTCGGAGAGTGCCAAAACTGTAACAACACTTAAATTGGAAGAGGTCATAACCATGGCATTCCGCCCACTGCACGACCGCGTACTGGTCCGCCGCCTCGAAGCCGAAGAAAAAACGGCTGGCGGCATCATCATTCCCGATAGCGCCAAAGAAAAGCCGAGCGAAGGCGAAATCGTCTCCGTTGGCGAAGGCACCCGCGACGATTCCGGCAACCGCGTCACTCTTGACGTGAAGGCAGGCGAACGCGTGCTTTTCGGCAAATGGTCCGGCACCGAAGTAAAGATCGACGGCGAAGACCTGATCATCATGAAGGAAAGCGACATCATGGGTGTGCTGGGCTGATCTGCCCGCGCTTAACCTGATTACGCTTACTTCAAACACAGAAATTTCCAGGAGAAACAATTATGGCTGCCAAGGACGTACAGTTCGGCCGCGATGCGCGTGAGCGCATCCTGAAGGGCGTCGACACGCTCGCCAATGCCGTCAAGGTCACGCTCGGCCCCAAGGGTCGCAACGTGGTGATGGACAAGAGCTTCGGTGCCCCGCGCATCACCAAGGACGGCGTAACCGTCGCCAAGGATATCGAGCTCAAGGACAAGTTCGAGAACATGGGCGCACAGATGCTGCGCGAAGTCGCCAGCAAGGCGAATGACGCAGCAGGCGACGGCACCACCACCGCCACCGTGCTGGCCCAGTCGATCGTTCGCGAAGGCATGAAGTCGGTTTCCGCCGGCATGAACCCGATGGATCTGAAGCGCGGCATCGATCTTGCCGTGACCAAGGTTGTCGCAGACCTGCAGAACCGTTCGCAGGACGTGAAGGGTTCCGAAGAGATTGCCCAGGTCGGCATCATTTCCGCCAATGGCGACCGCGTGGTTGGCGAGAAGATCGCCGAAGCCATGGAAAAGGTCGGCAAGGAAGGCGTAATCACCGTCGACGAGAGCAAGGGCCTAGAATTCGAGCTCGAGACCGTCGAAGGTATGCAGTTCGACCGTGGATACCTCTCGCCCTACTTCGTCACCAACCCTGAGAAGATGACGGTAGAGCTGGAAAACCCCTACATCCTGATCCACGAAAAGAAGCTTTCGAACTTGCAGGCCATGCTGCCTGTGCTCGAAGCGACCGTGCAGAGCGGCCGTCCGCTTCTGATCATCGCTGAAGACATCGAAGGCGAAGCGCTGGCCACCCTCGTGGTGAACAAGCTGCGCGGCGGCCTGAAGGTTGCAGCGGTCAAGGCACCGGGCTTCGGCGATCGCCGCAAGGCCATGCTGCAGGATATCGCTATCCTGACCAACGGCGAGATGATTTCCGAAGACCTCGGCATCAAGCTGGAAAACGTCGGCCTCAGCATGCTGGGTGAGGCCAAGACCGTCACCATCGACAAGGACAACACGATCATTGTCGACGGTGCAGGCGAAGGCGATGCCATCAAGGCCCGCGTCGAGCAGATCCGTTCGCAGATCGACAACACCTCGTCCGACTACGATAAGGAAAAGCTGCAGGAACGTCTTGCGAAGCTTGCTGGCGGCGTAGCCGTGATCAAGGTTGGCGGCGCTACCGAAGTCGAAGTGAAGGAACGCAAGGACCGTGTCGACGACGCGCTGCACGCAACCCGTGCTGCCGTTGAAGAAGGCATCGTCCCCGGCGGCGGTACGGCTCTTCTGTATGCTGCGAAGGCCCTTTCCGGCATGACCGGCATCAACGACGACCAGACCCGTGGTATCGACATCGTTCGTCGTGCACTGCAGGCTCCGATCCGTCAGATCGCCGAAAACGCCGGTCATGATGGCGCGGTTGTTGCTGGCAAGCTGATCGACGGCAATGATGAAAGCATGGGCTTCAACGCTGCAACCGACGTTTACGAAAACCTCGTAAGCGCTGGCGTGATCGACCCGACCAAGGTTGTGCGTACAGCTCTGCAGGACGCAGCATCCGTTGCCGGCCTGCTGATCACCACCGAAGCGGCAATCGCCGAATATCCGGAAGACAAGTCCTCCGGCGGTGGCGGCGGCATGCCCGATATGGGCGGCATGGGCGGCATGGGTGGCGGCATGGGCTTCTAAGCC
The DNA here is from genome assembly GCA_049650885.1 of Alteraurantiacibacter sp. Taxonomy (GTDB): domain Bacteria; phylum Pseudomonadota; class Alphaproteobacteria; order Sphingomonadales; family Sphingomonadaceae; genus Alteraurantiacibacter. The sequence continues at coordinate 2,203 of JBASBA010000404.1, forward strand.
CTCGCCAACCATACTACCGACTTTCGAATCGGGGCCGGAGAGAGCGATCTCTCCGGCCCCTTTTCTTTGGTACTGTGAAAGGGAAAGCATTCTGGACACCAAGGGTCAGCGGCCAGTCATCGGGCATCGACGGACCGTTGAAATTCTGGACTACGGATACACCCAGTTCCGCACCCAGCAATATGGCGGAGTACAACGCCCGGGTTTTAAAGTTCACGGCACCTTTTTCTCATGCGCCGCCGGACGTATTCCCGATGGCGCTGGTATCCAGATCGGCCTTTCGCTTGTGCTTATGGAACTCTACCCGCCCATGCGGCTGCGCTCGGCAGCCTCGATCTGCTCAGCAGTCCATTCCACCGGATATTGCGTCTGCGGATTGAACATGTTGCCCTGATAGCTGGCAGCCTGGGCTGCGGCGATTTCCTCTGCCGTCAGATGCTCGCTCGGCTCCAGCGCGAACACATCGATCCCGCGCGCAATCTCGGTCGCATAGATGCGTCCGTTGTACCAATAGGCAGACCAGTAGCCGCCCGTGACCAGCTGATCATCGTCAATCGGACCGCGATCGAAATAGCCGATTTCAAACGGATTGGCAGGATCGGTAAAATCAATGAGCGAGATACCGCCCTGATACCACGCCTGCACGAAGATATCGCGCCCCGGCACCGGGATGATGGAGCCGTTATGCGCCACGCAATTCTCGGTATCGCCCTGGGGTGCGGGAAGTTTGAAAGTGCCGCGATATTCCAGCTGGCCATCCTCAATAGCGTAGAACGCATTGGCGCCCCATTCGCGCGGGTCCGTGGCCTGGCAACGTGGCCGCCCGCCGCCGCCCCACTCATCGGTAAACAGCACGATGTTGCCTGTGTTGTTGAAGGTGGCGGAATGCCAATAGGCAAAACCGGGATCCACCACCTCGTCCTTGCGAACGGGGTTCAGCGGATCGGATATGTCGAAGATGATGCCGTTGCCCGAACATGCCCCTGCCGCAAGATTAAGCGAAGGGAACACGGTGATATCGTGACACTGGTCCGTCCGGCGGGTGTCTTGCGTATCATCGCCATGATCCCCGCCCTTCCACAGCCCGGCCAGCCGCCCGGTTTCGGGATCGGCAAACACGCGCGGGCTGGATACGATCCGCGCCATAGCGGGATTGGCGAGCGGGATTTCGATCACGTCAATGCTGAACAGTGCCGTGCGATCGTCACCGGGCACTTCGCCAATGCAGAATTCCAGTTCGTCACTCTCCCGAACGGAGCCGGTGCCGGAATTGTACACGATCAGGCTGTCATCGGTCTGCGTGACGATGGAATGGGTGTGGCTGCCACGGCAGGTCTGCACCTGGCCAACCTGAACGGGCCGGGCAATGTCTGAAATATCGAAGATGCGCAGTCCGCGAAAACGCTCTTCGCTCACGCGGTCGGTAATGCCCTGCAGGCCGCAATCGGTGCGGCCGCGCGTTTCCTCCACGCTCATGATCAGCAAATCGCCAGCGATCGACACGTCGCCCTGTCCGCCGGGGCAGACCACGGAACTGACAAGCTGAGGCACTCCGTCCTGACCAAGTCTGTAGGCGTTGAAGCCGTGATAATTGCCCGCCACCATCAGATCACCCGCAAAGGCGAGATCGGTGTTGGAGAAGCTGAGCATCCCGCCCCGCTGGGCATAACGGCGCTCTTCTTCCTCTTCTTCGGGATCGCGAATGGCAGCAGCTGCCAATTCGGCGTCGTCCGCGTGATCCATGTGTCCGGCACGATCTTCTTCCTGCGGTGCTTCGTCCGCAGCCTCGTCCTCGTCGTCGGACGGGATTTCGGGGCGCAATCCGGCTGGGTTTTCAGGATCGAAGAAACCTGCCGGTTTGCGCAGGAAAGCCACATGGCGAAGATTGCTGATCGCTTCGCCTGCATCGAACACACCCGCAGCCAGCGTGGCGCGCGGATCGTCGGAGAGGCTGGCGAGAAACGCGTTCATCCGCTCGATCTCGGCGTTCTGGTCGTTCACCACTTCGCTGGTGAATTCATACATCACCGGATCGGCGGCGGTCCCGCGCTGGCTATGCAATTCTTCTACCATGGTGATCGCGCCCTGGTGATGGCGCACCATCAGCTGCAGGAAATAGCGATCGAAATTGGTGCCGCGTGCGGCGGCAAGCGCCTCCAACTGTTCGGTTGTTGCCATGCCTTCCATGCCGGAATGTGCGGCATGGCCCATACCGGCTATTTCCAACAGTTCGCTACGGTCCGACAGCCAGCCGCGCATGAAGCTGATCTCGTCCTCCTGCGAGGCGTCGATGCGGCCTGCCACCGCCAGTATCTCTGCGGTGTTGGTGCGATCCTCCACCAACGCCGCCATGTCCACGGCCTGCTGATGATGCACGATCATGCCTTGCAGGAAGGATACGTCCGCCGGAGAATAGGCGTTACGCGCAAGCTGCGTTGCCTCGTCCTGGCTCAGGGCGCGCGGAGCCTCGCCCACTGCGCCGGGCTGCACGATGGTCACTTCCTGCGCGGATGCAGTGGCAGCGCTGGCAAGAAGGATAGCGCCGAGCGACGCACCCGAGGACAGGCGAAGGCGATTAATCATGGTCTGCGATCCCGAAACTGTTTTCTTCCGATACCTTTAGGAGCGGCAAAGCATCGCCCCGTCAAGCCGGTACCCTTGGCCAGCACCCGCTTGCCGAGCGTATCGGATGGGCGTAGCCTGTCAGCCAGGGATTACGGGGAGATCAGGGATGCGCAATACGATTCTGGCTGGCGTGCTATTGGTGGGTCTGGCGGGATGCGGCGGCGAAGCGCAGGTTGAGGAAACCGAACCGCCCGCACATTCTGCGCGCCAGTATATGCAAGCCATCAACGATGTCGCGCGCATGGACGATCGCCAGTATGACGATGACCGTCAGCCAGGCGAATTGCTGGCTTTCGCCCGGATCGACAAGGGCGAAGTGGTGGGCGACTATGTCATGGGTGGCGGATATATCACGCGGCTGCTGGCAACGGCAGTGGGCGCCAACGGCAAGGTTTACGCCTTTCAGCCGGAAGAGTTTATCGCCTTCAGGCCTGAATATGCCGCAGAGCAGGATGCAGCGGTTGCTCCTTATTCCGATGATGATGGTAATCCGGTGAACGTCTTCCCACTGCGAGCGCCCATTGCCCAGCCCGGCTGGCCCGAGCCGCTGGACACCATCATAACCGTGATGAACTTCCACGACCTGTTCATCGCGCAAATGCCGGACGGAACAGCCGACGCGGCAGTCCAGATGCTGTACGATGCGCTGAAACCCGGCGGTACGCTGGTGGTGGTGGATCACCTTGCCGCTCAGGGTAGCGGACTGGACGTGGCAGACAGGCTGCACCGGATGGATAGTGAAATCGCTATGGACGCTCTGACAGGCGCGGGGTTCACGCTTGAGGCGGAATCGGACCTGTACTCAAAACCTCACGACCCGCGCGATGCCAACGTGTTCGACCCGGCCATTCGCGGAAAAACCGATCAGTTCGCATGGCGGCTCCGCAAGCCTTGAGACGGGCTGGTTGGACGCGCTTTTTCCGGCACTATTTTCAGCCC
>JBASBA010000405.1:0-2361 GCA_049650885.1 Alteraurantiacibacter sp.
GCAATGGCGCAAGTGGCGGCATCGTGTGGCATTGGCGTGGAAGCGCATGATCGTGAGGATGGCACATTGGCGTTGGGCCAGACGCCGGACTACCTTGGCGCAGACCGATGGACCGCCATCGTCCTGCTGTATCACGATCACGAATGGGAACGTGCCATTCTGCAATGGGCGCTCACCACGCCTGCCTTCCTGATCGGCGCACAGGGCGGGGCACCGGCACGCGCCGCGCGGGAGGCAGATCTGATATCGCTCGGCTTCGCGCCCCGGCAGGTGGAACGTATTGCCAGCCCGATCGGCACGATCAAGCATAGCCGGGAGCCGCTGGGCCTGGCGCTTTCGGCACTGGCCAGCATCGCGGGCGAGTTTGAACTACGTCATCCCCATCACCATGCCCCGCGCTGAAGGCGATCCTCTGGTGGCCGTGTTGGCCGCCGGTCTTGCCAGCCGCTTTGGTGGCGGAAAGCTGGATGCTGAATGTGCAGGCAAACCGCTGGGCCGATGGGCGCTGGATGCCGTTGCCGTGGCTGGCTTTCCCCCCGGTGTGATCATAGTGGGGCCGCGGCCACCGGCCTTTACCTGCGCCGCCGAAGGCTGGACCTGCCTCACCAATCCCGCCCCAGAGCAGGGGCTTGGCCATTCGGTCGCGATTGCCTGCCAGCAGGCTCAGGCACAATCGCGCGGCGTCCTGCTGGTGCTGGCCGATATGCCACTGGTGACGCCGGATCACTTGCGCGATCTGTGCTCCGGTCCGTCCAGCGCGGCGACGGTTTATCCAGACAAGCGCGCCGGTGTGCCGGCATATATCGCACCAGGTGATATCGGCATATTCACCTCGCTTGGCGAAGACAGCGGCGCGGCGAAGCTGTTTTCCGGTCTCGATACGCTGGCGCTGTATGATCCCGCACCGTCCACGCTGCTGGATGTGGACGACGCCAGGTCTCTCGACGAAGCGCGGCAGGCTATTGTGGCTGGTGGACGCGCGTGATTTCGGGCGGGCGCGTGCGCTCAACCCCGATATTCGGCGGCCATGCGGCCGTGGTCAGCTTGCCTATGCGCTGCTGTTCATCAAGATCGTACCGCGCGAGGAATTTTACGGTCAGGCTGTCGCCGGAGTGCAGTTCGCCGAAGGGAAAGTCAGGCCGGTGTTTGACAGCATGGAAATCCATGTCGATTTCGGCGAACAGGCTGTGCTGGTCTTGCACATAATGCTGCACCCGTGGACATTAGCGCACGCCGTCATGCGCCCAGCCAGGAAATTCCAGCATGCCTGCATGTCCGCGCCGCACGCCGCCGGAGGAATGCACGGCGCAATCCTTGGCATAGAATCGCTCGACCATTGCGAAATCGTCTCCTGTCAGAAAGAGGCGATATAGGCGTCGAAATCGAGCATTATCTCAATCCGGATTTTCCACCAGCGCGCGCAGCTGATCGGTGCGGGTTAGCGTCAGTTCGGTCTTGCAGGTGGCAATCAGAAGCGGCTCCAGCGATCCACCGCGCGCATAATATCCCACGCTGGCGCAATGATTGTCGCGAAAGCTCAGCCAGGCGCGCTGTGCGGTAAGCAATTGATCGAAATATCCGGGACGATCATCGTCAACAGTGATGGCTGCGTCCAGCCGCCGCATGCGTGCAGCGGTGTCGTTCCACTGGATATTCAAAGCCTCATCCGCCTCTTCAAACTCCACGCCCGCGCAATAATTCATCGCGCGCTGGGTCATGGGTTCTGCGCAATCGACACCCTGTGAGGAGAGCAGCAGAAGCAAGGGGTAAGCAAGGCTCATGATCTATCCTTTCTGATCCCCTGTTTCTGCCCGCGCGGCTGAATAGGCGCTGAGTTGCGGGGCAAACCAGCGCGCACCGCGCCGCTTTGCCTCGTCTTCGGGGATGCTGGCAACGGATTGCGCCATCCTGGCGATATTGTCGATCGAAAGAGAGCCTAATGGCGCGACATAGACGCCAATCGTAAAAAGGATTGCGCCGGTTGCGGGCAGGCGGCGCAGGGTCTGCCGCTCACACCGCACGAACAGGGTTTCGCCAGCGTTTTGCGGCGTGACGGCAACGAAGGTCTCCTCGGGCGGGGCAATGTCGATCCAGCGCAGGGCGGATGTGGGAGCCACGAACCAGTTGCAGCGGCCGAATATCCGGCCGGGTTTCAGCTTTGCCATGAAGTGATCAACCCCGGTGGCGAGCTGCCGCGCATAGCCATCAATCGGCGCGTGCATGGCCGTTATCGGAAGGCCAAGCTTATCCCCCGGATGCCAGTCAGTTGGCCATGCCACCGCCGCGCCGATCAGCCGGTACGGATCATCATTGCTGTCAGGCAGGAGCAGGCACATATCTTCATGGGAGTTGCGCGCCGCG
>JBASBA010000406.1:0-18164 GCA_049650885.1 Alteraurantiacibacter sp.
GCCCTGATCAAGCCCCTGCGTGCAGCCTTCTCAAATGCCGACGATAATGAGATCGGACTACGTGGCCTGTGCGGAACGCTGATACAGGCGTTCGGACAACGCATTCAATCATCAAATTGCGAATGAGAGCCTCTTTTGGATGTTGGCCGATCTTAGTTATTCGTTCAACGATATGCTGTTACAATTACCTGTTTCCATCGCAGGGAATTCGGATGAAACAACTGCTCATTCCCATGGGCCTTAGAATGCATTTACGCCTCATAATGCGGGAATTTCGAATTTTCCCTTGTAAATTTGCCTAGAACAGGGAAATGGGCCGCTAAGGCAAGCGGTCCCTGTACTGCTTGCACCTTCATTGCCTCTCAATTCACCGTTGCCGACAGGCATGGGTGACAAATGAGGCGGCGCTGGATTGCCGCTTTAGCTCAGTTGGTAGAGCACATCATTCGTAATGATGGGGTCAGGGGTTCGAATCCTCTAAGCGGCACCAGCACTTTCAGCAGGACAGTTTGAGGCACACAGCGGAAGGGTCGTTTGGCTTGTCGCCGCTTTGAGTCCTGTATGGGGCGCTCTGAGTAGGGGAGCAGGCGACACCAGCATTCGCAGATTTGCGGCCCTTCTGGCGTACTTGCGTCACCTTCCCTTTACCTTCCGACCGCTCGGCGTTTTGTCGAAGCGAAATAGACGGCACATTTCTAACCACTTGGGCCAGTTCAAGGCCGCAGTGACCGTGCGCCTAGACGCAAAAGGTCTGGAGCCGATCAGCGTTGGTGCATTCACAGAGAAATTCGCTGGCACCTCTGCCATAAAAAATAACGCTCGTTACGATCGCCGGTTGAAGTCGCGCGCCGCTGGCTTTAAGAACGAAGGATAATATTAACGATCGTTAGGATGAGGATTATCATGGTCAAGCCTGTGCGCTCACGCGCATTCAACTGTTCTTCGCTGGCTGTCGCCGCATGTCTGATCGGGCTGGGCACCACTGCCCCCGCATTGGCGCAGGATGCATCGGGCGCACCGCCCGCCGCCGATGCGGCCAACAATGCCGATGCCGTCACCAATGAAATCATCGTGACGGCCCAGTTCCGCGAACAGAATCTGCAGGACACGCCCATCGCCATCACTGCGATCGACGGTGCAACTCTGCAAGCTCGCAGCCAGACAGACGTTACTGATCTTGGCGACTTTGCACCGAATGTGAAGATTGAGCCTGCCACGGGTATCCAGGGCAATTCGGTCGCCGCCTTTATCAGGGGTATCGGACAGGCTGACGCGAGCTTCGCGCTTGAGCCCGGTGTCGGTTTCTACATTGATGACATCTACTACGGAACCACCTTCGGTGCCGTGATGGACCTTACCGACCTGCAACGGGTCGAGGTATTGCGGGGGCCACAGGGCACGCTTTCCGGCAAGAATTCGGTTGGCGGCGCGATCAAGCTTTACACCAAGAAACCGGACGGTGTTGCGGAAGGGTTCGTCGAGGCGACTTACGGCAGCTTCGACCGCCTGGATCTGCGGGCCAGTGCAGGCTTTGCCATTACCGACGATCTGTTCGCGCGGATTTCCGGCACTTCGAAAACTTCGGATGGATACATGACGCGGCTGGATTATGGCTGCGTAAACCCGGACTCGAATATTGCGCAGACGGGCGCGGCCAGCGAGGATTGCGTTCTTGGCACAGAAGGCGGGCGCGACATGCAATCGGTGCGCCTTGCCCTTCGCTATGCCCCCATCGATACGCCGCTGGAAATCAATCTGCGCGCCGATTATGCAGACGATGATTCAGAGTCGGTAGCCACCAAACTGCTGGTTGCCGATAATCCCGGTGTGCGCAGCTATCTTCCGGGCGATCCGACCACGGGCGTGCCTTTCGACAGCCGCTTTATCACCGGACCGGAAAGCTATACGAGCTACGCCGACTATTCCACTGGCGGCAATTACACGTCTGTTTTCGGTATTCCTTATCAAGTTGCGCCGGGCGGTTTCTCGACAGAGCCTAGGTCCACCGCCAAAAGCTGGGGTATCGCCGCAACGGTAACCTACGAACTTTCCCCAAATCTCAGCGTCACTTCGATCTCCGGCTATCGCAGTGCCAAGGGCACCAGCGGGATCGATGTTGACGGCTCGCCGCTTGCCTTGCTGCTGCAGCAGTTCACCTACGAGCATAAGCAGTTCACGCAGGAAGTGCGCCTGTCAGGGCAGTTTGGCGACGGTCTGATCGATACCACGGTTGGCGGGTTCTACTATGACGCAAGCGACCGGATTTTCGGCCGCAGCGCCATCCCTACGCTGCTGTTCGACTTTATTCAGGACGACGACGTTTCCAATCGCAGCATTTCGGCCTTTGGCCATCTGGAAGTGCACCTGACTGACCGGCTCGATCTGATCGGCGGACTGCGGTACACGGACGACAAGAAAACCTACGCCTACACCCGGCTCAATGTCGACCGGACGGAGCCGTCAGGCGCATTCTTCACTCCCAACTTCCTGTTGGCCGGGCTGAACGGACTGGACGGCACCTTTGAAGGAGACCGGATTGATTACCGCATCGGCGCGAACTACGATCTGGCCGACAACGTGATGGTCTATGCGCAGGTCGCCACCGGCTTCAAGGGCGGCGGTATCAACCCCCGCCCCTCGGCCGCAGATCAGGTGCTTAGCTTCGGTCCGGAAATCGTCACGACATATGAGGCGGGTGCCAAGACACAATTGTTCGATCGGCGCGTACGACTTAACGGTGCGGTATTCCTGAACGATTACCAGGACATCCAGCTTGTCCGTTACCAGTGTCCGGACAGCGCCGTAATATCGTGCTCCGTACCGTCCAATGCGGGCAATGCGGAAATCTTCGGTTTCGAGCTGGAAGCCTTTGCCGAGCCGGTAGACAATCTCCAGATTGACGGATCGATGGGATATCTGGATTTCGACTATACCGAGATTACCAATCCGGCGACGCTGGTCACTCTTGACATGATCGCGCCGTTTATCAGCAAATGGCAGGCTTCTGCCGGCATTCAGTATGTACTTGAAACGGCTGGCGGCGCAGCCATCACTCCGCGTCTCGACTGGTCGTACCGTTCGGATTTCTACTACAACTCGATTAACAACCCCTTCAACCTGATCGACGGATACAGCCTCTTCAACGCTCGCCTCACCTACGACAGTCCAGACCGGAACTGGTCGCTGAGTGCAGCGGTGACGAACCTCACCGACAAATTCTACTATACGGGTGTGGCCGAAAACATCGGTTCTTACGGCGTGTCCACCGGCAATCCCGGCCACCCACGTGAATGGTCTGTCAGCGTCAGCCGTCAGTTCTGATCAATTGGGGTGGCGGACAGTGGGTCGCCACCCCTTTGCTTCGCGTGGACCTGCGGGACCGCCCACGCACCACGGCATTTGCGCGAACAGCGCCTGTTATTCAGCCAGGTTTCGACGTATGGCGCGGCTTCACGCTACCATCTCGAAATTTAAAGCGGAATTGAGAGCGAAAATGACCGGCACACCATTTTATCCTATCGGCAAATCAGGCGAACCCTGGGGGGAGGATGAGCGGATATTGTGGCGGGCTAGCCAGACCCGGCAACGCCGCTATCGGGAAGATGTGGTGCCCCGGATAGAGGCTTTGGCTGATCGCTTCGACGTTATCCCTTACGGGCAACTTGATTACGCGGGAGAGGCTTTCACCCTTTTCGCGATTGGCAATGGCCCTGTCGATCCCAACCTGCCAACGGCTCTCGTGACAGGCGGCGTGCATGGATATGAGAGCAGCGGTGTGATGGGAGCGCTACAATTCCTCGAAACGCGCGCAGGGGACTATACCGGCAAGGTCAACCTGCTGGTGGCGCCTTGCGTCAGCCCATGGGCTTTTGAGCGCATCAACCGGTGGAATTACGATACCATCGATCCAAACCGTAATTTTACGACCGATAGCAAGGCGACTGAATGCTCGGCCCTGATGCAACTGGTGGCAAAGCGGGCCAAGCCTTTTCTGCTCCATATCGACCTTCACGAAACCACTGACAGCGATGAAAGCGAGTTTCGCCCCGCCCTGGCTGCCCGCGATGGCGATGATTTTGAGCCGGGGACGATTCCCGATGGCTTCTATCTGGTGGACGACAGCGCAAATCCGCAGCCCGCATTCCAGCAGGCGATCATTTCAGCGGTTGAGCAGGTCACGCATATCGCGCCAGCGGATGAAGACGGGACAATCATCGGCGCTCCCGTCGTCGCACGCGGTGTGATTGAGTATCCGCAGGACAATTATGCCATGTGCAGCTCCGTCACCGGCGCCAAATTCACGACAACCACCGAGGTCTATCCCGACAGCCCGCGCGCCACACCGCAGATATGCAACGATGCCCAGGTCGCCGCAGTATGCGCTGCACTGGATTTCGCGCTCGCGCATGCTTGATACGCGATTGGTCGGGCTGCCTACGCCAGGGTAAGTGTCGTTCATTCCTGCGCGGAAAAAGGCAGGCCTGCAGCAATTCGCTCACCGGCCTGCCAGGAGGATAGCTGGGAGGCTAGGGTGTTGACGGGCGGGCCTCAGGCGAAATTGTACCGCAACGTCAGGGCCAAGGTCGGGGGCATACCCGGCGTACCGTTCACCGCGCGGGTGGAGCCGCGATTGTCGAATACATCGATGTAATACAGCTTGTCTGTCAGGTTTCTGGCTTCCAGTGCCAGCTGCCAGTTCTGGTATGCTGCGCGATAGGTAATCCGGCCTTTCACCCTGGCCTGCATTCCGCTGTTGTGTTTCCTGGTGCCGGTATCGCTGAATTTCCGTGCAGGGCGCAATCCGCATGACCAGAGCATAGGCAAAACCTTGCGCCAGACTGATCCCGCAATGGATGTGCCTGGGGACGCGGTTTTCGCGCTCGGCAAATCGGGTGACGAAAAGGCGCGCAAGGCCAGGCTTAGCGACATCTTCACTGACGGCAGGGCGCTTGTCACATGCGTAATTTGGGCCGCGATGTTGCGGGTTTCCTCATGCATGGGAAACGGCAACGTCACGCCTTCCTCTCGGCGTTAGATGTCTGCGCCCGCCACGATCAGGCGCAAGCGCTCGTTTGGCAGGAAGCGCGTGGATGACGGCCAGAACCCGATGTCCACCGGCACGACTTCAGCTGGTGAACGCAGCTCCTCGTGGTCGAGCAGATGCACAGGGAGGCCGGGAGAAGATCGCTGCTTGTCCAGAGCGCGGAGGCTCACACGCTTCCAGCCCAACGCAGCAGGGCCAAATTCGTAGAAGGCGTAGAAAGTGAAACCCACCTTCTTGCCATCTGTATCGATTTTCTCGAAGGCGACGAACTGGTCCACGTCCTCGCCCCCTCTGCTTCGACCCACAATCGCAAGGAGGCACGCAGCGCCTTTTGATGGATCAATTTGGGCTAAGTCCTGCCGAGTGGCGTTTGCTCGCCATCGCAAGTGCGATCGGCCCCTGCTCGCCAGCGAAATCTGCTCCGCAAGAGATATAGACCGCGCGGAAATCAGTCGGGCATTGCGCAATGCTGGAACCAAAGGATTTGCTGATCCGCCATCAGGATCCCAAGGACGGAAAACGCCTCGTCATATCGCTGACCAAGGAAGGGATTGCGCTGCACCGCAAGGTTGCCGCCGAACGTCGTCAGTTTTTCAGAACTCTGATGGCCGATATCCCGACGCCAGACCGCCCGGTTATCGAAGATGCGATGGTGGCGATGGCAAAAACACTTGGAGAAACCCACCCCGATTAACAGCCGGTCCATTAATTCAACAGCTATTGAATAATACTCGAATACTCCTATGTGCGGCATCACAAGGAGCTTTTGATGACGCAGCGACGCGGCCGTGGACGGCCCTCCTCAACCGATATCGACACCACGCAGGCCTTGCTGAGCGCTGCCCTCACTCGCTTTGCGGCAAAGGGGTACGAGGCAACCTCGCTCCGCGATATTTCCGGCGATGCGAACGTGGACGTGGCGCTGATACCCTATCGGTTTGGCGGCAAGGTCGGCCTGTGGAAGGCAATTGTCTCGCAAGCTGCGAAAGAGCTTCACGACAATCTTCACCGCGCCCTGGCCCAAACGGATAATAAGGGAGAATGCGAGAAACTGCGCCATTCCATGAAGGCGTTTCTCGACTATCTGCTGGCGAGGCCGGAGGTTCCCCGTCTGTTGCTGCGTGATATCAACAATGATGGCGATCGTTCTCAATGGCTGCTGGAGGAGCTTTCGCTGCCCCTGCACCGCCATTTCAACGATCTTGCCCAAGCCGCAGCCGCCAGCCGCCCCAGGCCGGTGGAGCACCTGCAGTTTCGCGTCGCCAACTTCATCTATTCCGCCGCCAGCACCGTCGCCCGACGGGAGCGTCTGGCATTGCTGGTAGAGGATACCGCAACTGACGAGCCGCAGTTTGCAGCCGCGCTGGAGGCAATGCTGATCGACGAGGTATTGGCCTGTGGCTGACCAGACCGAACTTGTTGATACACAAGGCGGCTATCGGTTCAAGCCACACGAGATGCCTATCCTGCCGGGCTCTCCCGCCAACCCGGATCATCCCGCTACCAGACGCGCTGCCTATCTTGCGATTGGCGTGATGATGGGGTTGATCGGCGGTGCGCAAAACGGATTTCTGCTGGCCAACGGCGGCGCCGTGCAAGCCGAGTTTGCGCTGACGCCGGTTGAAGCAGGCTGGCTAACGGTGGCCTTCTATTCGACCTTTGCCAGCATGAGCATGCTGCTGTTCCGCGTGCGGCAGCAATTTGGCATCCAGCCTTTCGTACGGTGGGCCATGGCCGGTCTGGTCGCCGCAAATTTCGTGCAGATGATCGAACCTGGATATTACGCGGAACTGGCGGCGCGCGCTGTTGCCGGAATTACGGCAAGCGGCCTCTCCGCCCTCGCAATTTATTACCTCATGCAGGGTCTGCCCGCAGCGATGCGCGTTGGCGGGCTGGTCATTTCGCTGGGCCTTTCCCAAGTCGCATTTCCGCTGACACGGGCGCTGTCGCCCGCGCTGCTCGTCGATGGCGACATCACCCATGTCTTCCAGTTCCAGTTCGCGCTTTCGCTGCTGGGTTTCGGGGTTGTCTACCTGCTGCGCTTGCCGCCGGGTATTCGCAGGGACACCTTCGAAAAGCTCGATATCCCCAGCATTGCCCTGTTTATGGTTGGCGTCGCCGCGCTGTGCGCATTCCTGATACAAGGGCGCATCCAATGGTGGGATACACCTTGGCTGGGCTACGCTCTTGCTATTTCGGTACTCGGGCTTGGTGGCTGTTTCCTCATTGAGGCGAACCGCCGAACCCCGATGCTCGATCTCACCTGGATTTCCAGCCGCGCGATCCTCAGCCTTGCCGCGATCGGGGCAACGGTGCGAATCCTCGTGTCGGAACAGGGCTTTGGCGCCAGCGGAATGTTCGCCGCGCTGGGATACGGCAGTCAGCAATTGACCGACTATTTCTGGGTCCTGACAGGAGCAACGCTGGGCGGCATGGCCCTATCCGTCATGCGCCTCGATCCCAGGGATCTGACGCGGCCCGTCCTCTTTGCCGTGATGGTGATTGGTATTGCCGCCTTTGCCGATACGCAGACAGGGGTGATGACACGGCCGCAGGACCTCTATCTGACACAGGCGGCCATCGCCTTTGCAGCTGTTTTCGCCATGGGGCCAATCCTGATGGAAGGCATGTTGCGCGCGCTGGCGGCGGGCCAGGCCTATGTAATCAGCTTCATCGCCGTATTTTCCCTGTCGCAATCGATCGGCGGACTTGCGGGAATTTCCCTACTGTCGGCCATCCACACGGTTCGATTGAAGACCCACCTTGTCGATGCCGGCAGCACGCTTTCACTCGGCAACTCCGCACTGGGTCAGGCGCTGGCCGGTGCTGCCCGGCGCGTGTCGCCGCTGCAAACCGATTCTGCCCTGCAACAACAGGCGGCAGCTTCCAGTGTTTCGCAGAAGGTGGGCCGCGAGGCTGCTGTCCTCGCCTTTAACGATATATTCTTCCTGATCGGCACGCTTTCGGCGATCACATTCGTCGTGATTTTCGTGCCCTGGATCGTCAACAAAATGCGCGGGCGCAATCCGCTCGCCAAGGAACTGGCCTTTCTGGAGGCCATGTTCGCAAGGACAAGGCAATGACAGATACAACAAGCCAGCCCGCAACCGAATCCGAGCTTGTCGAAATGCAGGTGCACGCTTCCCAAGCTCAGAAAGGCTGGTCTCCCAACCCCTCCCGGCGGCGGATTATCATTTCAATACTGGTAATCATGGCAGGCGTCATGGCCGCGCTGTTTGCATGGGGCCTGCCACCTTTCGATGGCGGCGACGAGACCACCAACAATGCCTATGTCCGCGGTCGCACCACTGTCGTCAGCCCGCAGGTCGGCGGCTATCTGGTCGATGTTCCCGTGACGGATTTCCAGCGCGTCGAGGAAGGCGATCTTCTTGCCAGGATTGACGATGTGCCTTTCCAGGAGAAGGTGCGGCAAGGTGCCGCGAACGCCGCAGCCCAGCAGGCAACGCTGGCCAACAGTGCGCAAGGCCTGCGCTCTGCACAGGCGCAGATGGATTTGCAGGATGCCGCCGTGGCAAGCGCGCGCGCTGCGCTTCAGAAAGCGCAGGCCGACATGAACAGGATTGCCGAGCTGGTCGATGAAGGCTCTGTTTCCCTGCGAGAGCGCGATCAGGCACGCGCAGCGTTGCAACAGGCGCAGGCGGGTGTTCGTCAGGCGCAGGCACAGCGCGCCATAGCGGCGCAAAACGTACGATCGGTAACCGTCGGCAGGGGTGCGCTGGAAGCGCAGGTTGCCGGGGCACAGGCTGCGCGCGGGCTTGCCGAGTTCGAACTGTCGCGCACCCAGGTTCGGGCACCTGTGTCCGGTAGGCTGAGCGAAGTGACAGCACGGGTCGGTCAACTGGTGAACGCAGGAAGCCAGCTTATGTATATCGTGCCTGACGATTTGTGGGTTGTTGCCAATTTCAAGGAAACCCAGACTGCCGAAATGGCCGTTGGCCAGCGGGCCACACTGGAGGTGGACGCACTGGGCGGGGTCGCGCTTACCGGAAAGGTTCAGAGCATCGCGCCTGCCGCCAGCAGTGAATTCAGCCTGGTGCGGCCAGACACAGGCGCCGGAAATTTCGTAAAAGTGCCGCAGCGTATCGCGGTTCGGATCGTGCTCGATGGCGGGCAGGATGCGGCGCAGCGGCTGGGTCCGGGAATGTCCGTGATCGCAACAGTTCAGACCGGAGAGTGAAGTAATGCGCAGGCTTATATTGCTGACGCTAACGTCGGCCCTGGCACTGTCTGCCTGTGCGCCGACCTTGCAGGATGCACCCGCAGGTGCCAGCATTTCCGCGCCTGTGGAGTGGCGCACAAAGCTTGGCCAGACGGCCGCGGTTGAAGCTGGATGGTGGAACAGTTTTGGCGATGAGCAGCTTGCCAATCTGGTGGAGAAGGCCCGCCTTAATAATCCGGACGTGCGCATCGCTGCAGCGCGGGTGGAGGAAGCGCGCGCCACCGAGCAGAGTTCGCGCGGATTTTTTCGGCCATCCGTCGGGGCAGGCGTAGAAGCGGGAGTGCGCCGCGAGGTTTCCCCTCTTGGCAGGGCGCAGGACGCTATCGTTGCGCAGCCTGCCTTCCGCGCATCGTACGAGCTGGACCTGTTCGGCAAGAACGCAGCACGCGTGGATGCTGCCGAAGCAGGCGTTGCGGCAAGCACGGCTGCGCAAGATGCTGCTCGTCTTGCAGTCGCGGCCGCCACGGCCAGCGGCTACATCACCCTGCTTGCGCTTGATGCGCGCATGGCTGTGCTTAAAGAAACACTGGATGCGCGTGGCCAAGCGCTGAAATTTGCGCAGGACCGCGCCGAGGTTGGCTACACGTCCCAGCTTGAACTGCGCCAGGCCGAAGCAGAATATTACGCGACATCGCAGCTTGTCCCGCAACTGAAAGCGCAGATCGCGAGGCAGGAGAACGCCCTTTCTGTCCTGACAGGCGAATTGCCAGGTTCTATCGCGCGCGGCGGCGATTTGGCAGACCTGCGAATGCCGAGCCCGCCTGGCACGCTGCCGTCCGAACTGTTACGCCGCCGACCAGACATTGCTGCGGCGGAATACCGCATTGCGGCGGCCGATGCAGGGATGCGAGTGGCCCGCGCGCAATTCATGCCCACGATTGATCTGGGTGCCAGCGCAGGTATCGCCCTGTCCGATCTTCTTGCCGATCCTGTCAGCGTCTGGTCGCTGGGCGGCAGCATCCTTGCGCCGGTGTTCCAGGGTGGGCGGCTCAACGCGCAACTGGATGGAGCAACGGCGCAGCGCGATCAGGCGGCCTGGGCCTATCGCGCCACCGTGCTCAACGCTTTTTGGGAGGTTGAAGACCGCATAGCTATTCTTGCCCGCCTCGGTGAACAGGAAACGGCGTTGCAATCACAGCGAGCCGCGGTTGCAGACGCGCTTCGCCATGCGCGCAATCGTTACCGCGCTGGATACACGCCGTATATCGAACAGGTGGATGCCCAGCGCGCTTTGCTGGGTGTCGAACTGTCGCTCGTCCAGACCAGGGCCGACGAACTTACCACGCTTGTTGGCCTGTATCAGGCCGTGGGTGGTGCACCGGGTTGAGCGCGGATTGGATGGTGAAGCGGAGGAAAGGGAACCCGTGGCTTGCTTCCCGGTCTGGCGAATGTCAGGAGAACGGCATGTCACCACACACCAGAGCCATCGTTGCAGCGACCGTCCATGCCTTCATTTTTGGCAAGACAATCGTTGGCGTGCACGATCATGCAGGCGGGCGGGATTTGCGCATCGCGGCAGAAGTTCGGGAGGACCGGCTGCAGGGGTTCGACGGCGAAAGAGACGCAAGGTTCGCGGGCACGCCCGGTGAGCTTTACGATGCTGGCGATGACGCATTTGTATCTATCGCGATCGATGGGTTGGAGGCGCAAGGCTATGATCGTGGCTCTGCCAGCCACTATTCGCTCCGCGTAACGGATCAGGTCGTGCAGTTTTATGATCATAGCGTGGAATCGTGGCAGGCTTTTACAATCCAGATCGCTTAACCGATCTTATACAATATCCCGATAGGGCAGGATTGCTGTGAGCCAAGATGTCGAACCCTACCCTGTCGAAAATACACCGCTAAGGCCAAAGGCTGGCTCTGTGGCATGGTGCGGCCTGATGGCGTGCGTCATTCTCGCCAGCATTGCCATTCTTGGAATCTTTCTGGAACGCCAGCTTCACCCTGAAGGCACGCCCGTCGTGCGGCTTGAATTGAAAGATCTGACGCCGCAACCGGGGTTCGATCTTTAGAGATCCCCTTCGCCGGAACGAGCCATCGCGAATTGCACACGGCCTGCCTTTTAAACACCAGTCACAGCCGAGATACGCGGAGGATGAGGTGATGGCCTTCATCGCGATGCCGGCGCTCAGATCGACGAGGTGGAGGACAACAAGCTGGTAATCGCCCCGGCCGTGACCGTACGACCGGCCAGTGGCACCAAAATCACCCTGCTTGGCAATTCCCCGATCAGGACACGGATACCGCGCACCAGTTCTATCCGGTGACCGGCACGTACCTCCCCTCCACCGATGGGCGTGAAATCGACCCGACCGAATATTTCGGCGCGCCCGGTTTCAACGCCTAAAATTCCGAAAGCCTGGCGATCACCCTGATCGCAGCAGGCACGATAAACGTGTTGGATAAGCAATATCAGAACGCGCCAAGTGTGGCGGACATTCGCGAGCAGCACGCACACGGTCCTAAGAACTACGTCGAGGAGCTGGGGAGCTATATCTCCAACCAGATGAAGCTGGGTGACCTAGTTGCCACAGTGATGATGAACTAACAGCGTTCCTCGCATGGCGCGATACTGGCCGGTATCGCGGAATTTCTACCGGCCCTGCATTACCGGCTGAACCGGCCCGCCATTGTGGGAATGGCATGGCGGCTTCGGGCTATGGCGGGGACAGTGAAGCGATGACGGCGGCCATCTTCGGGAACGAGATCGAGGGCCGAAGCGACCCGGCGCAATTGCTGGATATCGTGTTTGGCAGTCTGCTGAGCATCATCGTGGCCACCGGTCTGTAGATCTGGTTCGCGAAGGAAAAGCGCAAGGGACGGCCACGGCTGCGGACAAAGGCGGTGTGGAATGGGCTAGTGATCGGCACGCCAATGATGTTGGCCCTTACACTGGCGCTACGCCTGCTCATCGGCAACGCCGTGATGTTCGAAGCCATCTTCTGGATCGGACTTGCGACGTGTATCGGCATTTTCGCACTGCGCCCGGTGCTGACGAAGACTGGGCCGAGGTAGAGGAAAAGCTGAAGGGTTTCCCCGCAACGCCCAAGCGGGCTGTGCAATTGAGCCTGCTACTCTTCGAGGTTCATGCGCTCGCGGGAAATGGCACCGACTTCTGTCGTACTTCCCTGAAACACCGGCTGCTGTCTTGGCGCCGCAGCGGCAGGCTGGACAGGCTCGGCAGGGTCAGATTCGCTGAACCAATCCCACATATCGTCAGCGGGAGGAGGCGGCGGAGGCGGGGTCCGCGTTTCTGCCAGCACAACAGGGGCCGAAGCGTTCTCCGCAACGGCCTCGGTAGCGGCAATGTTGCCGTTAGGGGACGCGGTTCCCAATTTATCGAGCGGGCCGCCTTCTTCCCCGACGACGAGGACGATGAACAGGATGGCAATCGCCACGGTCAGTGTCAGGCCCTTGGTCATATTACAGATCCTTCGTCGCTGCTGGCTTCCGGCAATGGGTAGGGACCTGGGTCATCAGCATGAGGAGTCCCCTCCCGATCCCGTGATCCCCGGCGACAGATGCCTGTCGTCGCGGATGGCGAAAATCGCTTCCTCGCGGAACATGGCTGTCTCGCCGATTGTGCCCTTCAGAATTCCGTCATGCTCGTAATAGATCTCGGCAACCATAACTGCGGATCCGGGAGCTGCGCGGATCAGATTGTCATCCAGCCCGACGCCCTCGATCTCCGCAGAACCAAGACCGTTGTTGTCCTCGTCATCCCCATAGATCGAATCGCGCTCCAGATCGCCCTGGCAGCGTTGCCAGTGGATATATTGCAGGCCGGTGGTGTCATCATATTCCAGGCTCGACAGGATGATCCGGCCCTTCCCTGAAAGATCGTAGCTCTCGCCCTGTCGCATCGCGCCTGACATGATTGAATCGACATCGGCCTCCGTCACGGTCGGGGTGACGCTGCTGTTGTCGGTCTGGCCAAGGCGCGAGGCATTATCCGCCAGTGATATCGCGGTCTGGCTGACCTGCATGTTCACCGTCGACATATAGGCAAGCTCAACCCCGGTCAGGCCGAGGCCGAGGAATACTGGCAGAATCAATGCAAATTCGATGGTGGATACCGCGCGCGTGTCGGTACGCAGGGCCTGCACCAGTGAACGGATACGAGGGACTTTCGATATCATCAGCTGCATGTCCCTGCTGTGGAGGAATAACTCGCCTGGTTGGCGAAGGGCTGGTTTTTCTTGAGCGCACTGGAGGTGAGTGTGCGCGACTGCCACGCTTCTCTCAGGAAAGGCACCTTGAAGATCGGCTCGTAGGTCGCTTCCACCGAATAGATAACCACGTCGTTGGCACCGCCATTTCCGGATACGCCGACGTCATCGTCCCACTGTTCGTTCCGGTTCTCGTCCACATACGCCTCGCCATTGTCGCATATGCCGTTGTCGTCGGCATCGTTCCATTGTTCGGCCCGTTCGATATCGGCAAAATCGTAATAGCTCGTCCGGCTTGTCTCCAGCTCAACGCCCGGCATCACCCCCGCTACACGCTCCAGCACCAGGGCATCGGCGGCATCGGTGTCTCCCCCCTCAAGGGAGGCGTCGCGCGCCGCAGATTGTACCGCGCCATTCAACACGGATTGGCCATAGACCATCTGGCCAATATCCAGAGTGCCCATCAGCAGCAGCAAAAACGTGGGAGCGATCAATGCGAACTCCACCACGGTGACACCGCTTTCATCGCGGCGAAATTCGCCTGCCAACACGCGGATAGAGCGACGCGATATCATTGCACGATCCTCAACTCGCCAACTTCCTTGGCGATTTCCTGGAAGGCGGAGTTCAGCTCTTCCGCATCCTCTGCAGGGAAAGAGCTATCGTCGGATGAGCATGTTTCCAGTTCATCGGTCAGGCCAGTGGCAAAGGCGATGACCCAGAGGCGGATCCCCTTGGCCTTCACAGCCTCGCAAATGGCCAGGAAGCGTTCGTTATGGCGGCGGGTATGATGGTTCGATCCGTTCGCCGTGACCCGCCTGTCGTGATACTCGATACCATATGCGCTCTGGATAGAGATGCTGGGCTGCATGGCACCATCGGTCATGAAGATCATGTGCCGCGATACATTGCCACCATTGCTGGGCGCGACATTCACATTGCTGGCAAAGATGCCATCGGGCGAACTGATCCGCGCGCCCCACAAAACGCCCAGATCGTGATAGGTATTACCCACCGCGACCAGCGAGTCCGCGTAAGCGTCGAACGCGCTCTCATCCATCGTCTCCAGCAGTTGCGCCCGCTGCGGGCAGCGCGACACGGCCTGGCCGCCATAATCGCTTTCATGGGCATGATTGAGATCCCAGTATCCACCACCCCACGAGTTTACCCAAGCAGAGCGGTAATAGGCCACCTCCGGCCACATCGGGCGCCACTTGGTATCGTCATCCGAGTCGGGTTCGGAATCGATATCCAGGTCGTTCGCGCTGACCGGGGTGATGCCGACTACGGAATTGTAAGTGAAATTGGCCGCCGGTGTCGTATCACGCTCCTCGATACAGCCCGGCCAGGTCGAAGTTTGGTCCGCGCCGTTGTTCCCCGTCGGCGTGGTCACCGAAGCGAAGGTCTTGTAGCTACTGACGTCGTATTCCACCTGCTTGTAGATAAAGTGCGAGAATTCTGTCGTCTCGGTCGTCACCATGACCGGAGTTCGCGTTTCGAACGCATACTCATACCGATTTCGCGAGAACTCAGTGTATTGGGGCGCCCAATACTCTACTGTCCACCAATACCAGCCACGCTGTTGGAGCACACAGGTGTAGGTCGTGCGCGTCTGGCGACGTGACTTGGTGGTTGTGGTAATTTCCTGACCATTCTCGTTGTAAGCGGTGCCGGTCTCAGTCGTCGCCGCGCCATCATTCGACCAGTTGGTATCGTTGGGCAGGTCTTTCTCGCATTTCTTGCTCTTGTCGTACTCGTTTGAGTTAAGAAGTCCCTGATTCTCTATCTCCGTTTCACTTTCCCCCGTCGATGCCGTATAAACAGGGTCGCTCCAGTGCGAGACCTCGCCGGTTTCCACTGTGGTGGTTTCATATTGCGGTTCGCGCGATTGAATTTCCATCGTATCCACCAGCCAGCTGGGTTTCAGCAGGCGGCCGACATTGATGGATTGGCTGTAAGGCACGAAGGAATACCGGATGCGCGCGTTGCCGCCAGCGGTGGAGGCATCCACTGTGTCGTAGAAGTTCTTCATGGCATCCTGCAGCATCGACAGCTTCGTCGGGCCACCTGCATCCAGCGTCCAGCCCATCGAACCGGTGCTGTCCAGCACCATCGTCACGTCGCTGTTGCCCACGCCCATCGACGCGGAACAGGCCACGGATATGGAGATCGTGTCATAGCCGAAGATGGTCATGATCGCCGTCTCGACATCGGCACTTGCAGTGCCTGCTACGGTATTTCCATTATCGTTGGAGGAGGGCGTGAACAAAACATCGTCCGCGCTTTGCCGCTCTGCGTCGAAATTGTTTGCGAAATACGCTGCCGCTTCATCGCGCACTGCATCGTCAAAGCCATCTGTACCAACTGCGCGCCGCCCGGCCAGCACGCCCGCATCACACGCTGCCTGAAGGCGGTTCTCCGCCTTGTAGGCCCGGCTCATGTCAAGGCCGCCGCCCACTACGGCTGCAAGCACGAGAAAACCGATAGCGGCCAGCGGCAGCACACTTCCTACCTCGTCGCGAAGCAGGTTGCGGTTCCTGATTGCCTGGTTCCTAATTCGTTGCACAAATCGCCTCCAATTC
The DNA here is from genome assembly GCA_049650885.1 of Alteraurantiacibacter sp. Taxonomy (GTDB): domain Bacteria; phylum Pseudomonadota; class Alphaproteobacteria; order Sphingomonadales; family Sphingomonadaceae; genus Alteraurantiacibacter. The sequence continues at coordinate 16,038 of JBASBA010000406.1, forward strand.
GAAAAGTTCATCCCGCCGGCAATTTGCCTATCTATTTGCGGGCTAATGGTTTTCCGGATTTGAATGCGATTACTAGGCGCAATTCCTTAACATATCGCGAAATCAACTCATTCGCAGTTTGTTAACGATGCAGGTGACACTTCGATACAAAAGCCGCGACGACACGACAAAAACACTTCAGCGCATTTGGCTATCGCTAAAGCATTGAACATTTGTGCTTGCTGGAAATTATCAGCACTGATCCGGGTCACAACCTTCGCAACTGACGGCAAGCCATTCAGTCATTATCAGCGCGCGGAAAGAAATTGCGATAAGACAGCGATTCACGAAGTTCCTCAGCATCGTTCAATCGTATGTGCCGACCGTTCTTCGAGATGACTCCATCATCCTCAAGATTCGCGAACGTCCGGCTAACGTGAACTGGTGTCAACCCTAGTATGTCGGCTATCTCGATTTGCGAGAACGGCAGGCCCATCCATACTGAATCGATCCCTGCAATATTGTACTCGCTCTCCAGATCGAGCAAGAGAAACAGAAGCTTGTCCGTGGCAGGTGAGGAGATCACCGCTCGCACGCGCTGCGACGTTCGCATGGTACGGGCAATTTCATGGCGCCTGACGATCGCGCCCAGTGCGGGTTGCTTGGTCAACAAGGAATCCATCTGCGTCGCGTCCAGCATGCTGACCGTGGCGTTTGACTTGAACAATATATCGCCCTGCTCCTCAAAATCCGAGAGGCGAGACCAGTTGCAAATCGCACCAGGGCCGAAAAATTCCGAAATATGCCGACGTCCGTTGGGGAGGATGACGAACTTGTAGGCCCAGCCAGCTTCCAGCACGAAAAGGTTCGTCAAATCTCCACGGTCAGCCCACGCGGGATGATCGCGCTGAAAACTGCGCGTACCGCAAATCAGCTGCTCGAAATCCTCGATATCGGCATGTCTGGACATGGCCTTGAGTCGGGTTTCAAAAGCATCGAGCCGCACAGCGAACCCCAACGCAGGTATTGCAAGTCGTCCATCCCGCTCACCAGGACCCTGCCTCTCGCTGTCTATTTTCATGAAAGCAATACGTATTAACCATGTAAACTGTTCCGCACTCGCTTCATGGGCGATTCCATTTTAGGCGGAATGCAAATGGAAATCTCTCTTTCGTCCCTGTTTGCAGTTCGCTCCAAGTCCTGTAGACATTATCAATCTGCGCAATTTCGGGTGCGCTTCCATTGGACGAACATGCAGGAGTTGGCTTCATGGCCCATCGTGTCACCATCAACGGCGAAACACGCGAGATAGACGCGCCCGGGGAAATGCCCCTGCTTTGGGCCTTGCGCAATGAACTGGGCATGGTCGGCACCAAGTTTGGTTGCGGCATCGGCATGTGCGGGGCATGCACCGTGCATGTTGACGGGCAAGCCACCCGCTCCTGCTCTATCCCGCTATCTGCTATCGGCGACAAACAGGTCTCGACCGTGGAAGCGCTGGAGCAAACTCCGGTTGGCCAGGCCTTGCAGGAGGCGTGGCTGGAAGGCGACGTGATGCAGTGCGGCTATTGCCAGGCGGGCCAGTTGATGAATGCCACTGCGCTCCTCACCAACAACCCAAGCCCCAGCGATGGCGAAATAAATGCCGCCATGCAGGGCAATATCTGCCGCTGTGCCTGTTACAAACGTATCCACGCCGCCATTGCCAAGGTGGCGCAGGATGAGGAGACGGCTAATGCCTGATACAGTCCAGCTTTCACGCCGCACCTTGTTGAAAGCCAGCGCCGTTGCCGGTGGCGGCTTTGCCCTTGCCGCGTCCTTTCCGATGGCCGGACGGGCCACTGCGGTTTCCGGCCCTGCCGATCTGAACGCCTTCATCACCATTCATCCTGACAACACCATTACCATCATCGGCAAGAACCCGGAGATCGGCCAGGGCATCAAGACCATGCTGCCCATGCTGATCGCCGAGGAACTGGATGCCGATTGGGACAGCGTGACCGTGAAACAGGGCATGACAGACGGCGCCAGATACGGGCCGCAGCTGGCGGGCGGCTCCTTCGCCACGCCGATGAACTGGATTCCCATGCGCCAGGCAGGTGCCGCCGCGCGCGCCATGTTGCTGGCCGCCGCTGCGCAGCGTTGGGA
>JBASBA010000407.1:0-16374 GCA_049650885.1 Alteraurantiacibacter sp.
CTTCTATCACTTCGCTCAGCAGGTGGGCTTTGCCAAGGTTGCTGATTACGCACGGCGTTTTGGCCTTGGACAGGAGTTTGATCTGCCGGTGGCCAGCCAGTTTTACGGCACAGTGCCCGATCCGGAATGGAAGCTGGAAAAATACGGAGCCAAATGGCAGCCCTATGACACGGTGAACGCCTCGATCGGCCAGGGCTATTACCTCACCAGCCCGCTGCAATTGGCGGTCATGTCTGCTCGCATCGCAACGGGGCAGGTGGTGACGCCATCACTGATCAAGCCAAAATCAGCTCCACAATTCCAGTCGATGGATTACCGAAGCGACGAGATCGCATACGTGCGCCAGGCGATGAGCGATGTCGTCAATGGCCCCGGGACCGCCGGCCGTGCACGCTTGCCGCTTGAAGATGTGCTTTTGGCCGGCAAGACCGGAACGGCACAGGTGGTCAGTCTCAGCGTTTCCAACGGCAAGACAGGCCCCTGGAAGTATCGCGACCACGGCCTTTTCGTGTTCTTCGCGCCGTTCGACAATCCGCGATATGCCGGTGCCGTCGTCATCGAACACGGTGGCGGCTCTGGCGCTGCATATCCTGTTGCTCGTGATGTGATGACTTTTCTGCTCGATCCTCAAAAGGGGCTCGATGCACTACATTCGCTGGAGGAACAGTGGGGCGGAACGGCACAACAACGCCTTGATGAGAGGTACAAGAGCTATGCAATCGCAGCCGGAGTGGACCTTCCGCCTGCGCCGCCGCCGGTCCAGCTGGCAGAGCAGGTGGATGCAGAGGCGCGCGCGGCCTATTCCGCTCCGGAACAGGCTGACAACCGGGTTTATGCCCCGCGCGACGAAGCCAATCCACGGGCGGAAGGCACGACGACATGAGGGGCGAGATCACCCTCCCCGCGCCTATCGCCGAATTTCCCTGGCGCGTAGTCATTCCCCTAACGCTGCTTGTCGCATTCGGTGCGGCCGTGCTGCATTCGGCCGCTGGCGGTTCGATGAGCCCATACGCCGGCTCTCATCTCATTCGGTTTGGCCTATTCCTGTTCGTGGCGCTCGTCATGTCCTACTTCCCCGAAGAGTGGACGAAGATCGTCGCCATACCTGCCTATGTCATCACGCTGCTGCTGCTCGTAGCTGTTGAGGCGGTCGGACAGCTTGGCGGGGGTAGCCAGAGGTGGCTTGAACTGGGCTTCATGCGACTTCAGCCATCGGAAATCATGAAACCCGGCATCGTTCTCATTATCGCCGCGTTCTATCATACCCTTCCTGTGGGCCTGATCGGCAGCTGGCGGGCCCTGCTGGTGCCGATAGGCATCATACTGCTGCCCGTCGGCCTCGTACTGCTGCAACCCGATCTTGGCACATCGCTGGCCATTGCCTTTGGCGGCGTGGTGGTGATGTTCCTGGCAGGCATTCCGCAGAAATGGTTTATCGGTGGCGGGATTGCGGCAGTGATTGCGGCACCGCTCGCTTTCTTCTTCGCTATCAAGCCATACCAGCAACAAAGAGTGCTGACGTTCCTTGATCCCGCCAGCGATCCGCAGGGTAGTGGCTATCATATCATTCAATCCAAGATCGCCATCGGTTCCGGCGGCCTTTCAGGCAAAGGCTTTGGTGAGGGGTCGCAAAGCCAGCTCAATTACCTTCCCGAACCCCACACCGATTTTGTTTTTGCAACCATGGCCGAAGAATGGGGCTTGATTGGCGGCCTGTTCGTTCTTCTGGTGTTCGGCATCGTCTTGCGGTGGGGCCTGCTGATTGCCCGCGAAGCCCAAACACGCTTCGCGCGCCTCTTGGCTGGCGGCATGACGGCTACGATTTTCTTCTATGTCGGTGTTAATCTGATGATGGTCATGGGCCTTGCACCTGTCGTGGGCATTCCGCTGCCTTTCATGAGCCATGGTGGTTCTTCCATGATGACCAACATGATCTGCGTTGGCGCGCTGATGATGGTGGAACGGTGGAACCGGCGCACGACTTAATCGGACAAGTTTCGAGAGATTGTAACGCACCCCCTTTTCACGGCTGAAACAACCGCTATATGAGCGCCTCCCAGCGAGTCGCAGCAGCGAATCAAAGGGTACCAGCGACACATCGCCGGTATGGACGCATAGCTCAGTTGGTAGAGCAGCTGACTCTTAATCAGCGGGTCCTAGGTTCGAACCCTAGTGCGTCCACCATTCTTTTTCACATGTTGACTTTGTCCTCCTTCATTCGGCAACAGGCGAATGAACTGGGAGAGAACCGACTATGAGTATTCTGCACGGCCGCGTTGCAGTTGTAACCGGCGCAAGCTCTGGCATCGGCGAAGCTTGTGCCGTCGCATTCGTCAACAAGGGCGCGAAAGTCATCGTCGCCGCACGGCGGCAGGAGCGTCTGGATGCTCTGGTCCAGAAGATCGAAGCCCTGGGCGGCGAGGCATTGGCCGTCGTGACCGACGTTACAGACGAAAGCGATATCGAGCGCCTGTTCGCGAAAGGTGTCGAACGGTTTGGAACGGTCGACGTGCTTATCAACAATGCCGGCATCGCGGAAAACACGCCCGTGGCCGAAACCTCGCTGGAGCATTGGCGCAAAGTCATCGACACGAATCTGACAAGTGCGTTTCTTTGCGCAAAACACGCATGGCCGCAATTCTTGGATGCCGGGCACGGCCGTATCGTCAATATAGGATCCATTTCCGCCAAGGTGCCGCGCAGCGAATGTCCAAGCTACACGGCCAGCAAGTTTGGCCTGCAGGGCCTGACACATGCATTGGCGGTGGACGGGCGCGATCACCAGATCGCCGTATCAATCTTCCACCCAGGCATCGTCGCTACCGAAATCATGCCCGGTTCGGTAAAACTGCCCGACAATTTCGCCGCTACCCCTGAGGAGATCGCCGAAGTGATCGTGCACATGTGCGACATGCCGGACCATCTGAATTTTTACGAGGCGCTGGTGGTTCAAAACAAGCTGCCATTCCTTGGGCGCGGATAGTGGACGATAAGCTCGATTGCTGGAACATCGCCGACCTCGCGAAGAAGGCAAGGCAGCGCCTGCCACGCGGAGTGTGGGAATACCTGGAACGCGGGGTGGAAGATGAAACCGGCATGTCACGCAATCGCCAGGCTTTCGACCGGATTCAATTTCGGCCGCGTGTATTGCGCAATGTCGAGACCATAGATTTACGGACGAATATCCTCGGCAAGCAGAGCGCCCTTCCCTTCGCCATAGGGCCTACGGGCGCTGCTGGAATGATGTGGTATCGCGGAGACGTGGCGCTGGCCGGTGCAGCGGCGATGGCAAACATCCCTTTCTGCATTTCCAGCGCCAGCACGATGGACATCGAGGAATTTGGCGACATTGCAGGATCGCGGTGGTTCCAGCTCTATATGTGGCAGGATCGCCAACTGTCCTTCGATACGGTTCGCCGGGCACGCGAAATTGGCTGCGATGCACTCTTCGTTACGGTTGATCTTCCGGTGCCGCCAAATCGGGAATACCTGTGGCGCAACGGTTTTGGGATGCCGTTCCAGCTCAACCATCGCAATGTGCCGGACATTCTCAGCCGTCCGCGCTGGCTGGCAGGCGTTATAGGCCGCTACGCGCTCAACGGAGGTCTGCCGCAGCAGGCGAACCTGCCGAAAGGCCTGATGAGCTCGGTCGCACGCGGTGCAAAACCGGGCGCGCTGTTCAAACAGGATAATCTGGATTGGGAAGGCGTGCGTAAGCTGCGTGAATTGTGGCCAGGCGAGTTCGTACTGAAAGGAATTCTGCATCCCGAGGATGCACTGATGGCGCTGAAGATCGGCGCAGACGGGATTGTCGTATCCAATCACGGTGCCCGCTCGCTCGATCACTCGATCGCGGCCATCGAGGCCTTGCCCGACATTATTGATGCTGTGGGCGGCAGGATGTCTGTGCTGCTGGATAGCGGGATAAGGCGCGGCAGCGATATCGTAAAGGCCTTGGCACTGGGCGCTGATGGAACATTGGTTGGTCGCGCTACGCTGTATGGTTTGGCAGCTGCCGGAGAGGCGGGCGTCAGTCGGGCGATCGGGTTGCTGGAGAGCGAACTATCCACAACGATGGCCATGCTGGGCCTTACTTCGATCGACCAGATTGATTCCAATGCTTTGGCCTGAAGTCTGGTAGCGCCCCGCGATGCAAAACCTTTTGGCAATCGTCCTTGTCTCTATCCTGCTGGCGATACCCCACAGTGCTCGCGCTCAACATGCCGACCTTGCCGCACAGGATTTGCGACTGGCGCGCGTCGCGGATGCAATGCTTATCGGGAACAATCGACTTTGCCGAAAATCCATGCCGGTAACAGGAATAATCCTGCACAGCGCGGATCAATATGGCGAAGGTGCGGACAGGTTATTCCCCTACGGCCCCTTGGCGATAGCTGCGATTGTCCCCGGATCGGCGGCAGAGGTCGCGGGCCTTGAAGCGAATGACGGCATCACGGCCATCAACAGTCAACCTGTGTCCAGGATTTTGCCGGAGCCCAAGGATCACTTGCGGGAGACAGCGTTCTTCATGCTGGCTGATCTTAAAGAGAACGACGAAGTAGATCTGACAATCAACCGCAGCGGGAAGGAACTCGATATCGTGCTGCGAGCACCAATGGGGTGTCGGGCACTGGTAGAAGTTTTGACAACCGGTGACTTCAATGCGCGATCTGATGGGCGCATTATGCAGGTGCAGTACGATTTCGCGCTAAGGCTGTCAGGCGATCAGCTTGCGGTTATCGTGGCACATGAACTTGCCCATAGCGTGCTAGAACACCGGCGCCGCAAGGAAGCGGCAGGCATCGATAATGCCACCATATTGCGCAACATAGGTCGCAATCAGCAGGTCAATTTGCAGGCAGAGATAGAGGCCGACAGGCTATCGGTGCATCTCTTGTCCAACGCCGGTTATGACCCGATGATCGCGCCTGAACTCTGGCGATCTGCGGAGGGTGTGATCGCCGGCGGAGGTGATATGCCGAGCCTGATTTATCCCAGCCAGTCGGCGCGTGCCGACATCGTGGAACAGGAAATTTCCAGGTTCCTCCGGCTTCGCCGCGGGCCAAGTTGGCCAGGACACCTGCTGCGGTGGAGAGACAGCAGTTTCGTCAAAAACTAGGCCTTGCGGCTGGAGCCCTGTGGCGCTTCACTAATATCGATATAATTACGATCAAAATACGTCAGTGGCGTTGCATCCTGCCGGTGCTTGGCCGCCAGCAATTCTCCGATGAATATCGTGTGTGTGCCAAATTCATGGCGGTGAACCGTGCGGCAAACCAGGCTTGACTGTGCGGTACTCAGCACAGGCACGCCTTCTACTTCCAGCCAATCGCCCACGGCAAAGCGTTCTGCGTCTGGCCGCATGAAGTGTTCTGCCACATCGCGATTCCCCATTCCCAGTACGTTGATGCAGAATCGTTCGGCGCGTTCCAGTGGATCGTGCAGCGATGCGGTGCGATTGATACACGCCAGAAGCGATGGCGGCTCGAAGCTCAACGAACTTACCGCCGTTGCAAGAATTCCGTAGCGTTGCCCGCCATCGCTGGTGGTGACGGCGTATACCGTTGCAGCGACATGACGCATCGAATCGCGGAAGGCTTCAACCAGATCGGCTTGGGTCTGTCCTACAACGCTCATCCTTGCTCTTTGCGGTTTCGCGAGTCGCGGCGCAAGAGCGAATTTGCAGCGAGAATGTGATGCAGTGGACTTGCCCGCACATTTTAATGTGATATGGGCGCGCCATGAGCGACATAATCATTGCCCGCGTCCGCGAAATTATCGCCGACGGAAAGATGACCCGCGCAGGCCTCGCCCGCGCCGCCGGTCTTCACGCCAACACTTTGAGAGACTGTAACGAGGCGGGATGGAACCCGACGACGGACACTCTGACAAAGCTCGACAACTTTCTGACGGAGAATGACGAGACGCCCGTCCTCGTCGGCATCGAGGAAATTATCGAGGAAGCGCGCAACGGGCGGATGTACATCCTGGTGGACGACGAGGATCGCGAAAACGAAGGCGATCTTATCATTCCGGGCCAGATGGCTACTCCAAACGCCGTGAACTTTATGGCTACGCACGGACGCGGCCTTATTTGCCTGTCGCTCACCGCCCGACGCGGCAAGGAATTGGGCCTTGAGATGATGAGCAATCGCAATCGCGAGAGCCAGCAGACAGCCTTTACCGTTGCCATCGAAGCACGCGAGGGTGTTACCACCGGTATCAGTGCGGCTGATCGCGCGCGCACGGTGTCCGTCGCCATCGATTCTTCGAAAGGACCGGACGACATCGTTACCCCCGGCCATGTATTTCCACTGATCGCACGCGATGGCGGCGTGCTGGTGCGCGCTGGTCATACGGAGGCCGCTGTCGACATTTCGCGCCTTGCCGGCCTCAATCCCAGCGGTGTGATTTGTGAAATCATGAATGAAGATGGCACGATGGCCCGGTTGGAAAACCTGGTCAGCTTTGCGCGCAAGCATGGCATGAAGATCGGCACGATCCGAGACTTGATCGAATACCGTATGCGCAACGATCATCTGGTGAAACGCACCAATGAAAGCACGTTCAGTTCTGACTATGGCGGCGAATGGCGTGTGGCAACCTATCGCAACACGGTCGACGGCTCCGTCAATCTGGTGCTGCAGAAGGGCCATGTGGTGCCCGGCAAGCCCATCCTCACCCGCATGCACGCCATTTCCGTATTCGATGATGTGCTTGGCCGAACAGGGGATCGAAAGCGCACTTTGCAACGATCGATGGCAGCGATTGGCGCAGAGGGCGAAGGCCTGATCGTCCTGATCTTGCCAAACAGGTCAACTTCGCTGGAAACCGAGATTGGCGGCGCCCCGCAAGGTAGCAGCGCGTTGCGTGAATACGGCATAGGGGCGCAGATCCTCGCCGATCTCGGTGTTACCGACATGATCCTGCTGTCTGATTCCCATCACAATGTCGTTGGCCTGGAAGGCTATGGCATTACGGTGACCGAAACCCGCGCTATTCCGGAGTAACCAATGGCTAAATTTCTTATCGTCGAAGCTCGCTTCTACGCCGATTTCAACGACATGCTTATCGAAGGTGCGAAATCGGTGCTGAAATCCGCCGGGCATGAGGCGGAGGTTATCACTGTCCCTGGCGCGCTTGAGGTGCCCGGTGCAATCGCTCTGGCCGCAGAAAGCGATCAATACGACGGGTTCATCGCCATAGGCGTTGTGATCCGCGGGGAAACCTATCATTTCGAGATTGTCGCGGGCGAAAGCGCGCGGGCAATCATGGCGCTGACGATGGATGGTATTCCCATCGGAAACGGCATCCTGACAACAGAGAGCGAGGAGCAGGCACTCGTTCGCGCCGATCCCGCGCAAAAGAACAAGGGCGGCGAAGCGGCTCAAGCTGCGATACGCATGCTGGAGTTGAGCGAGAAGTTCGCATGAGCGGACACCACTCGATTGCCGGTATCCCGCTGGTTCTGGGCGGTAATGTCTTCGGCTGGACCGCCGATGGCGATGAGGGCTTCGCCGTGCTGGATGCCTTTTACGAGGCGGGTGGCAGGATGATCGACACCGCAGATGTCTATTCCGCATGGATCCCGGGCAACAAAGGCGGCGAGTCGGAGGCGTATCTTGGCAAGTGGCTGGCGCAGTCCGGAGTGCGCGACGATCTGCGTATCCACACCAAGACTGGCATGTGGAGCGAAAGGACGACCGAGGCGGGATCAATGGGCGATCCGGGCCTCTACGATCCCGAGCGGGTGTTTAGCCATCTAGGCGCGTCTCTTGAGCGATTGCAGACAGATTACGTCGATCTCTACTACGCCCATCGCGATTTCGAAGATCTGGAGATCGGCGCCATTGTCGATGCCTTCGACGGTGCCGCGAAAACCGGAAAGGTGCGCGAGCTTGGCGCGTCCAACTTTACCGCTGCCCGTCTGCAAGGCGCGCTGGACTATGCCGACGAAAAGGACGCAACGCCCTTCACTGTCCTGCAGAATCAGCACAATCTGGTATCGCGTGACGCATACGGCCGGGATTTGCAGGAGTTGTGCACTACGCGCGATATTGCCATGCTGCCGTTCTTCGGCCTGGCGTCAGGGTACCTCACCGGCAAATACCGCAAGCCAGAGGATTTCGAACAGGGCAACCGCACCCACCGCGTGAAGGATTATGCCGAAGCCGGTCCGCCGGTTCTTGCCGTGATGGACGAAGTGGCTGCCGAAACCGGGGCAAGTTTGCCGGCCATCGCGCTGGCATGGCTGGTCAAACAACCAGGTATTCCCGCCCCCATCGCCAGCGCGCGTAATGTCGAGCAGTTGGACAGCCTGCTGGAATTTACCCGGCTGGAGTTGAGCGACGATCAAATTGTGAAACTGACGAACGCAATCTAGCCGTCACACCCGATCACATTACGATGTGTGGCGTTATTCCGAAACCTTTGTCCGGCTGAAAAGTGTCTGCCGCCCGAGGGGCAGCAAGGGACAGGGAAAGGCCACCAAGGGCCAAGGCCTTCTCCCCAACTCAGCCTCGGCTAAAATATGCCGTGAAGTATTGATGGACCCGGCCAGATCGTTGCACTGGCCGGATCTATCGCAGCCGAAAAAAATTACCGCGACAATCGACCGAAGCACCCTTGCCCGGCGTAGACTGCGGAATCGCCAAGCTCTTCCTCGATCCGGATAAGCTGGTTGTATTTCGCCAGCCTGTCTGACCGCGCCAGCGAACCAGTCTTGATCTGTCCGCAATTGGTGGCGACTGCGAGGTCGGCGATCGTCGCGTCTTCGGTTTCGCCGGAGCGATGGCTCATCACCGAAGTGAAGCCTGCGCGGGTGGCCATGTCTACGGCAGTCAGCGTCTCTGTCAGCGTGCCGATCTGGTTGACCTTCACCAGCAGCGAATTGGCAAGCCCCTGCTCGATGCCCATCTTCAGACGCTCCGGATTGGTGACGAACAGATCGTCACCCACCAACTGCACCCGGTTGCCAATCATTTCGGTCAGGGCTTTCCAGCCTTCGAAATCATCTTCCGCCATGCCGTCCTCGATAGAGAGGATGGGATAATCGTCGCACAGGCTGGCGAGGTAAGCCGCCATTTCATCACCGGTCAGCGACAGTTTCTCGCCCGAAATCTCGTATTTGCCATCGCGATAGAATTCGGTGGAGGCGCAATCCAGCGCCAGCACCACGTCATCGCCCGGAGTGAAACCGGCCTTCTCGACGCTGGTCATGATGAAATCCAGCGCATCGCGCGTGCTGGCAAGGTTTGGTGCAAAGCCGCCTTCATCACCCACGGAAGTAGCCAGCCCCTTTTCGGACAGCCCCTTTTTCAATGTGTGGAAAATCTCACTGCCCCAGCGCACAGCCTCCGCAATGGAGTCCGCCCCTACCGGCATCACCATGAATTCCTGCACATCGATAGGATTATCGGCATGTTCGCCGCCGTTCACGATGTTCATCATCGGCACTGGCAATACATGGGCGGAAACGCCGCCAACATAGGCCCACAGTGGCAGGCCGCGCGAATTGGCCGCCGCCTTGGCAACTGCCATGCTGACGCCAAGAATGGCATTGGCGCCCAGCTTGCTTTTGTTGCTTGTGCCATCAAGTTCGATCAGGGCCATATCGATGTCGCGCTGGTTCTCTGCATCCGGCCCCAGCATCAGCAGGTCAGAGATTGGCCCGTTCACCGCATCTACGGCCTTTTGCACGCCCTTGCCAAAGTAGCGATCCCCGTCGCCATCGCGCAATTCCACGGCCTCGTGTGCGCCTGTGGATGCGCCGGATGGCACAGCCGCACGGCCAAAGCTGCCATCATCCAGCAAGATGTCGACCTCGACTGTGGGATTGCCCCTGGAATCGAGAATTTCGCGGGCGTGAATGTCGATGATGGCGGTCATGTATTGAAGCTCCTGCTGGCTGGTCCCCTGACGGGTCCTTGCGCCTCCTATCGTCCGGAACTTTGCACTGCAACATGCGTTGACGCCTTGAACCGGGGTGCCTTAGCCCCACGATACAATATTGAGGGACACAAACGTGTACCAAGGAAGGGAATCCACCATGGCCAAACAGCCCACAACCTCTACCGTAGCCGCTACGCCGATCGCGACTGAAACAGTCGGTGACACCGCTACCACCGCAGCCACCACGCCCAATCCCAACACCGCAGAAGCCAAGTCGCGTTTCAACGCTGCCTTGGACGAAGCGAAGGCCGGTGCCGCTGCCCTGGGTGACGAAGCCAAGCTGCGCGCGAGTGGCTACCGTGAAGATGCCAAGACACGCGGCGGCGAATGGTCGACCGACGCGAAATCGAAGGCTGGTGAACTGGCCGCCGAAGGCAAGGCAAAGGCAAGCGGTGCGATGACCGGTCTTTCGCGCATGATTGACGAGAACGCACCGGCGCTGGACGAGAAACTAGGCCCGAAATACGGTGACTACGCTCGCTCGGCATCGCAGTCGTTGCAGGAAAACGCCCGCAAGCTTGACGAAAAGAGCCTGGACGAACTGGCTGACGAATCGCGTGAAGCAATCCGCAAGAGCCCCGCAGCAGCCGTTGGTATTGCAGCGGTGGTTGGCTTCTTCTTCGCCCGCCTGTTCCGCTAAGACACAGTGCAGGTCAGAAACGACGAAATCGTCGATCCCCTAACGGCTGGCGAGCCTGCTCATACAGCAACGGTTCCGCAGGACGACTTGGCCTATCAGGCTGAGCCTCCTGTGGAAACCCGCTCGCTTGCCGATGATCTCGAAGCTCTTCTTGAGGATGTTCGCACCTATTTCGATGCGGAGATGTCCTACCAGAAAACCCGCGCAGGATTCGTGGCGGACAGGCTCAAGAAGACGATCGCATTCGGTGTGGTCGCCGCTTATGCGGCCATTCTCGCAACGATCGGTCTCACCGTGGGACTGATCATCGCGCTGACTCCGCTTATCACGGCATGGGGCGCTACTGCTCTGGTAGTTCTCGTACTGCTTTTGATCGCTTATCTTTTCGTGCGCAAAGCCGCTTCGAAATGGAGTGACATTCAAGGTGCGATGAATACTAACGAGGAGCCGGGCGATCATGGCTAATTTGCAAAAACAGTTGCACGAGGATCGCATCATGCGTGACGCGGCAAAGCGCCTTGTGAAGGCGGACGTCGCGTTCGTGAAAAGCGATTTTTCGCAAAAGGGCGTCGGAGGACGACTTGCCGACAGAGCGAAAGACGGCGCAGCGGAATTAAGCGATAGCGCGACAGAGTTTGCGGATACACATCGCGCACAGATCGGTACGGGTATCGTGGTTGCAGCAGCGGCATTTGCCGGCTGGATCTATCGCGACCTTATTGCAGACACTGTATATGATCTGTTTCACGACAAGGGTCCGATGGAACGCGCCACTGACAAGGCGGAACAATTCGCGCGCAACGCCCGTTCCTTCTTTGAATAGCACCAGACCCCTTACCTAAATAAAATCCCCGGAGTATTCCCGATGAACGACCCGAAACGCGCAGAAATCAAGGCCCGCATCGCAGCCGCACAAGCGCGCGAAAATGCGAAAGCCAATAAATCAACCACACGACGTGTTGCTGACAAGGCATCCGACGCTGGTGACGCATTCACCAGCTTCGTGAAAGAACACCCGCTCGCCGCAGCTGCAGGCGGTGTTGCGCTTGGCGTAATCGTGGCTGGCATGTTCAAGGGACCGCGCCGGGCAGCGGCCACGGGCGGTGCAAAGGCAGTTGGCCTTGCCGCAATTGGCGCAGAGATCGCATCTTCATTCGCCAGCGAATTGCTGGGTGATGCGAAGGATGTTGGCCGTGCCGGTGCGCGCCGGGCGGGAGATGTGGGCGATGCCATTGGCGATCGTGCCCGTTCTGCTCGCCGTGACGCAGCTTACCAGGCAGACCGTGCAGGCGATTCCGCGCGCATCGCAAGTCGCGAGACAGGCAAGAAGATTGCCCGCGCTTTCGGCAAGCGTTGATCCGCAATCTCAATTGACTGACAGATGAAAGTCCCCTTGCGCTCCCGGTCCCATGGCTTAGAGCGCGAGGGGATTTTTTTGTAACAATTTCCGAAAGGCCATCCCATGTCCGAAGAGCACGAACATCAGCTTCTCCACCTTGTGATGGGTGGCCGTGTTACCGATCCGCGCGGCGCGGAATTCCAGGATTTGAAAGACATTCACGTTGTCGGCTTCTTCGCCGATTTCGAAAGCGCCGAAGAAGCATGGCGCGGCTGGGCCCAGCGCACGGTTGACGATGCGGAAATGAAGTACGTTATCGTCCACCTGCACAAATTGCTGGAGCCGGATCTTCCCGGTAAATAACCCCGATACAGAAAAGCCCCGCTTGTGCGGGGCTTTTCGTGTCACCTGGTAGCGGCAATTATTTGAATTCGATCTTTTCGATCAGATAAAACTTTTCGCCGGAAGGCACAGTCACTTCAACCTCGTCGCCAACGCTCTTGCCGATCAGCGCGCGCGCCAGCGGGCTTTCGTAGGACACGCGGCCAATCTTGGCATCGCTCTCTGCCTGGCCAACGATCTGGTAGATCGAGGGTTTGTCATTCTCGTCCAGCACGGTGACGGTGGCGCCGAAGACGACCTTGTCGCCCGAAAGGGAAGCGGGATCGATGATCTGCGCGCGGCTGGTCTTGTCTTCCAGATCGGAGATATATGCTTCCACCTGACCCTGCCTTTCCTTGGCAGCATGGTACTCGGCATTTTCCGAAAGGTCGCCATGCGCGCGCGCTTCTTCGATCGCATCCACGATTCGGGGGCGCTCCGCACGCAATGCCTTGAGATCGGCGGTCAGCTTCTCATAGCCCTCCGCGAGCATCGGCACTTTCTGCATTGTGTTCCTGCTTTCTATGACTTTCGTCAATACGGGCCTGCGCCGCCCTTTTAGGCGGCTTCGGGTGCCGGATTGGAGGGAAGGTTTGTGTTTATTTCCTACCCATAATAGTCTTGCAGTGAACGCACTTCAAGTTCGTCTGCATTTACCGACGCAATTGCCTGTGCCGCCGCGGCCGATGCGGCGGCAGTGGTATAATAGGGAACCTTCATTTGCAGCGCCGATGCGCGGATGGACTGGCTGTCCTTGTGGCTTTGCCAGCCCTCGGTGGTGTTGAACACCAGTGCCACCTCGCCATCACTCAGCTTGTCTACGATGTGCGGGCGCCCTTCGGCCACCTTGTTCACCCGTGTGACGGGCAAACCCTGCTCAGACAGATAGGTGGCGGTGCCGCCGGTGGCGATGACCTTGAATCCCATGTCCACCAGTTGCCTCACCGGCTCAACGATCTGCGATTTGTCGCTATCCTTGACGGAGACGAACACCGTGCCAGATTTCGGCAATACGCTGCCCTCGGCAATCTGCGACTTGGTATAGGCCTTTGCGAAGGTGCTATCGATGCCCATCACTTCGCCGGTGGATTTCATTTCCGGCGTCAGCACAGGATCGGAGCCGGGGAAACGCGCAAAGGGGAACACCGCCTCCTTCACCGCTACCCAATCCATCTCGCGGCGGATTTTCGGCAGGTCTGCCAGCATTTCACCGGCCATTACGCGGGCGGCGATCTTGGCGATTTGCGAACCGCTGGCCTTCGCGACGAAGGGCACGGTGCGGCTGGCGCGGGGGTTCACCTCGATCAGATAAACCTCGCCATCCTTCACCGCGAACTGGATGTTCATCAGGCCCCGCACTTTCAGAGCGCGAGCCAGCGCGTCTGCTTGGCGCTCCATCTCGTCGATGATGTCCTGCGGCAGGCTGTATGGCGGCAGGGAGCATGCGCTGTCGCCCGAATGGACGCCCGCCTCCTCGATATGCTGCATCACAGCGGCGACCACCACGTCCTGTCCATCGCACAGCGCATCGACATCGCATTCCACGGCGTCGCGCAAATATTGATCCACCAGTACGGGGCTGTCACCGGATACGTCCACTGCGGTATTGATGTAGTTGATGAGCTGCGCATCGCCATCCACGATTTCCATCGCGCGGCCGCCCAACACGTAAGAGGGGCGCAGAAGCACTGGATAACCAATGCGATGGGCTACGGCGAGCGCCTCATCACCCGAATAGGCAATGCCGTTTTCGGGCTGCTTCAGCTTCAGCTTGTTTACCAGCTTGGCAAAGCGTTCACGGTCTTCGGCAAGGTCGATGGCGTCGGGACTGGTGCCCAGGATGGGGATGCCCGCCTCTTCCAGCGCGCTGGCCAGTTTCAGCGGGGTTTGCCCGCCGAACTGCACGATCACACCTTTCAGGGTGCCGCGCGAATGTTCGACGCGCAGGATTTCCAGCACGTCTTCTGCCGTAAGTGGCTCGAAATACAGGCGATCCGAGGTATCGTAATCGGTGGAGACGGTTTCCGGGTTGCAGTTGACCATGATGGTTTCATAGCCGACCTCCGCCAGTGCAAAGCACGCATGAACGCAGCAATAGTCGAACTCGATTCCCTGCCCGATGCGGTTCGGCCCGCCGCCCAGGATCACCACCTTTTCGCGGTCGGATGGCCATGCCTCGTTCTCCGGCTCTCCAAAGCTGGGGGCTTCGTAGGTGGAGTACATGTAGGGCGTGATCGCCTCGAACTCGGCAGCGCAGCTGTCGATACGCTTGTACACCGGCAACACGCCCAGCTTCTGGCGCAGCTTGCGCACTTCTTCCTCGCTGGTGGCGCCGGCCATGGCGCGCAGGGCATCATGCAGCAGGCCGGAACGCTTGGCCTGGGTTTCGCCCATGCCGCCCGCCACGCCGACGGATCGCACGGCCAGCGTGGCCAGCCGCTTGTCGGAGAAGCCCATGGCCTTCAACCGGCGCAGGTCCGCGGCGTTGTTGGGCAGGCCCTCGGCACCGATCATCCGCTCTTCGTAAATGATGTCCTCGATATGCCGCAGGAACCACGGATCGTAAAAGGTGATGGCCTGCACCTCCTCCACGGTGAAGCCTTCGCGGAAGGCCTGCGCGATGTTGAGGATGCGTTCCGGCGTCGCCTGGGACAGCGCAGCGGTAATAATCTCGCGGCTCTTGCCTTCCAGCTCCACCACGCGATTAAACCCGTCGAGGCCGGTTTCCAGGCCACGCAGTGCCTTCTGCATCGATTCCTTGATGTTGCGCCCGATGGCCATCACCTCTCCCACGGATTTCATCGCGGTGGAGAGGTGATTGTCCGCACCTTTGAACTTTTCAAAGGCGAAGCGCGGGATCTTGGTGACGATGTAGTCGAGCGTCGGCTCAAAACTCGCGGGCGTTGCGCCGGTGATCTCGTTGGTAATCTCGTCCAGCGTGTAGCCCACGGCCAGCTTTGCCGCGACGCGCGCGATGGGGAAGCCGGTGGCCTTGGATGCCAGCGCCGATGAACGCGATACGCGCGGGTTCATCTCGATCACGATCAGGCGGCCATCCTTGGGATTGACCGCGAACTGCACGTTCGATCCGCCGGTTTCCACGCCGATCTCGCGCAGGCACGCGATGCTGGCGTTGCGCATGATCTGGTATTCCTTGTCGGTCAGCGTAAGAGCTGGCGCGACGGTGATGGAATCGCCGGTGTGGACGCCCATCGGATCGATGTTTTCGATGGAGCAGATGATGATGCAATTGTCCGCCTTGTCGCGAACCACTTCCATCTCGAATTCTTTCCAGCCCAGCAGGCTTTCCTCGATCAGCACCTCTGTGGTGGGGCTGGCGTCAAGGCCGCTTTTCACGATCCGCTCGAACTCGGCCTTGTTATAGGCCACGCCGCCGCCGGTGCCGCCCATGGTAAAGCTGGGGCGGATGATGGAGGGCAGGCCCGTGCGCTCGAGAAGCGCGTAAGCCTCCTCCATGGTGTGCGCCACGCCACTGCGCGCGCTTTCAAGCCCGATGGAGTCCATCGCCTCGCGAAAGCGCATACGGTTCTCGGCCTTGTCGATCACATCGGCCTTGGCCCCGATCATCTCGACGCCGTATTTCTCCAGCGTGCCATCGGCATCCAGCGCCAGTGCGCAATTGAGCGCAGTCTGCCCGCCCATCGTGGGCAGCAGCGCATCCGGCCGTTCCTTGGCGATGATCTTGGCGACGATCGCGGGCGTGATCGGCTCTATATACGTCGCGTCGGCAAATTCCGGATCGGTCATGATGGTGGCCGGGTTGGAATTGACCAGGATGACGCGATAGCCATCCTCCTTCAGCGCCTTGATCGCCTGGGTGCCGGAATAGTCGAACTCGCAGGCCTGCCCGATGATGATCGGACCAGCGCCAATGACGAGGATGGAGGAGATGTCAGTACGTTTGGGCATTGTTCGCTTTCAGGTCGATCTTATTCAATATTCATATTGGGAGAGGAATCCCAAGGAAGCTCGCAAGGGCGACCAAAGCTCCAACTGCTAGAGCTTTTACAACACCGTCGAGTGCCTTCTCAGCAAGCCACAC
>JBASBA010000408.1:0-2143 GCA_049650885.1 Alteraurantiacibacter sp.
TGGTGAAAGTTTACAAGTTCCCGCTTCATTTAAAATAATGACCAATAGTCGATTTAAGCGCAAGATTGTTGTAGATAATAGCGCTATCAATGCAAGTTGATAGCGATTTATTTTTAGATGTAGCAGATGCTCTTGGTATGGGTAACCCTACCATTGTTGAAAAAGATTACTATGTAGTTGCATTACTTAAGCTACTTTGTGAGTTATCTTTTGATACGCATTTTTTAGTTTTTTCAGGTGGTACGGCATTAACAAAGTCAGGCATTAAAACTCATAGGATGTCTGAAGATGTTGATATAAAAATCATTCCTAAAAATTTAGCTGCTAACACTTCTAAAACTAAAAGAAGAAAGGCTAGAAAAGCGCTCCATTTACAGTTAATTGATGCAATTAATTCATATGATTATTTTTCTGTAGAAAATGCTCCAACCGTTTTTGATGAATATCGATATCAACAAATTGATATTCGTTATCCTCAAGCCCATTCAAAAGCTCCATGCTTACGACCGTTTATTAAATTAGAGCTTATAGAAACATTACTTTTTGATAATGTACAAAGCCACAATATATCTTCTTTAGTGAACGAGATAACTCAACAGGCACCAGAAGTGCCGCTGATGGATTTTTCTAGTATTAAGAGTACACAAGCTGAAAAGTTAGTGTCTATGCTTAGGCGCACAGCGAGCTTTGCACGTGATAATAGAAGAGACGATGATCCTGCGCTAATTCGCCATATTTATGATACGTATTATATTCAACAAGCTGGATTGGCGAATGTTCAAGATGTAGTACCTTTAGTGCAAAAAGTCATCGCGGAAGATATTACTCGTTATGGTAATCAGCATGCAGAATTTATGGAAAAATCCGATTACTGAACTTAGGTTTGCTTTAGGTGTATTACAAGCGAATTCAATTTATGAAGCGCGTTTTAATAAATATGTCGTGCCAATGGTTTATGGTAATCATAGCCTTAATTGGGAGCATGCATTTGATGTATTTAAGTTATATTGCGACCAAGTACTAAATAATATAAAGCTTTAAATATCGTCGCCAACGCGACATTAACCATCAAATTTGCAATTAAAAACCAGAACGCGAGATAAACTCCCGCTACAATTCAAAAATTTCGCTTTTCGCGTCAGCAAGCTTAACGCCTACGGCAAAATTACACACTGCTGTGAAGACAATTCCCCCGTGATCACACCCGAAATTGAATTAATGATGAGTAATAGCAGCGCATGGATGCGCGTTAAGCGATGCTTAAAAAAGGACGTGTTTCATCGCGTTTACGTTCATATCATTAATTTAAATTGAGGAAGCAGTGTGATCCTCGGGGCGCCGTGGGGTTCCAAGGGGCGTACGGCGCTATGCGCCCCTTGGTTGCCGCCAGCAATCTGGCAAAAACCTCGAATGAGGAATTTACAAAACCTGCAATTAAAAACCAGAGCGCGAGATAAACTCACGCCTACAATTAACTATCAAATTTGAAAAGCGCTGTATTTTCACAATCACCACACACTAATGAGTAGAGCTCTTTGCGTTTGCTCACTTTAGTATTGGCGCTGTTACATTGCGGGCAAGACGTTTTCATTGGTGTATTGGTATCGCACTCAGCACATGTAACAAAATAGCCGTAGCGGCCTGAGCGAGCTTTTAGCGTCGTTTGATTGTTTCACTGCTTACACTGTAAATTCACATCATTGACAACATTTGGTTGCTCTTGAGTTATTGGTGCAAGAGTAGGCGTTTCATTTTGATAAATTGGGTTTGGTTCGTTGAGACTTGATGCTATTGCATCAGGTTTTAACTGTGTGGCAGGAGTAATATTTTGCTCTAAAAGAAACTGACAGATCCTTACTAAGCTTTCTTCACTAAACCATGGGCGAGTATTGGTTGAAAAAAAGTGCAGGGCATTTGGTATTGATGCCGGGAGCTTCATTATGTCTAAAAGTTTATCGGCTATAAACTCTGATTTTACAAGTCGCTCTTCAAGCGTTTTTGGCGTGTTATCTCGATTAATTATGGCATTACTCGATATTGCACAGATGCTATGCCATTCACGACCACCAAAGTTTTGTTGTATTTTGCCAAACATTTTAGGGAGTAGTTGTGGAGCATTGTCTCTTACTAAACTTTTTAGTAC
>JBASBA010000409.1:0-3223 GCA_049650885.1 Alteraurantiacibacter sp.
TCGGTGCCGGTGCCCATTGCGCAAGTGCTGGTGGGATGGAGCGCGGTGTTGGTGGCCTGCCGCAACCAGGCATCGATCTGGGCATCCGTCTGCACCTCCGGCCCTGGCATGACTTCACCCTCGATCACGTCGGACATGGGGAAAGTGGCCATGATCTCCCGAATTTGCGGAATCAGGCGGCGGAAGAAGGCCTTGTCCGCCTCCTCCTTCAGCACGTTGTTGAGAATGCGCGGAGCATCGAACGGATCGGCTGAGCGCAATTTGACCCAGCCCCGGCTTTCCGCCCGCAGCAGCACGCAGGCCATGGAAATCACGTCATCGGCGGGCTTGCGAATGCCCGGAAACCACGGCCGTGCGAAGATGGTGGTGGGCTGCAACAGGCATTGCGCATCGGGCCGCTCAAGATCGGGCCGCGTCTTGATGAAGCCATTGGCAGTCACCGGCATATTGGCCAGCCGCCCCTTGCCGGTCAGCAGCCATTGCAGGCCTGCCAGCGCAATCTTGTCATACCGCAAGGCGGGGTTCAGCGTCACCTCGCGCTTCGCCTTCCAGACCATTGCAACGGAGGGATGATCCTGCAGATTGCGGCCAACGCCGGGCAGATCATGAACCACCTTGATACCGTGTTCGCGCAATTCGTCCGCCGGACCGATGCCCGACAGCATCAGCAATTGCGGCGAATTGTAGGTTCCGCCACTCAGCACGATCTCGCGTTCTGCGGCAACCCGGTGATCCTTCCCGTCGCGCCGGTAATGCAGCGCGACCGCGCGGCCATTTTCCACTTCGATCCGGGTGGCATGGGCGCCGGATACAACTGTGAGGTTGGGCCGGTCCATCACGGGAAACAGGAACCGCGATGACGTTGATCCGCGCCGCCCCTTGTGGATCGAGATATCGGGCGATCCCCAGCCTTCCTGATCGGCTCCGTGGTGATCGGTCTGCGTCTTGTAGCCCAGCTTCTCCGTCGCCTTCATGAAGCGGGGGAACAGTTCATCATCGGGAATATGCTTGGTGATCGACAGGGGGCCGCCGGTTCCGTGAAACTCGTCCGCCTCGCCCCAGTGGTTTTCCGATTTCCTGAAATAGGGCAGGACGTCGTCATAGCTCCATCCCTCCAGCCCCAACTGGCGCCATTCATCATAATCGCGCGCATTGCCGCGGGCATACAGCATCCCGTTGATCAGCGAGGAGCCGCCCAGCCCTTTGCCGCGCGGCTGCCGGATGCGGCGGTTATCGGCGTAAGGCTCCTCTTCTCCAGCGTAATTCCAGTTGTATCTTTTGACACCCATCACAATCGGGAAAGCGATAGGCATGGCCAACAACGGATCACGCTCCCGCTTGCCAGCTTCCAGCAGCAAGACCCGCATTTCGGAATCTTCCGACAGCCGCGCCGCCAGAGTGCACCCGGCAGAGCCGGCACCGACTATGATATAATCGAAGGTTTCCAATTCGGCTTGCATGACCTGACCTAACTTTTCCCGGTATGGCTTGCGCGCAAACCCGATGCAAAATTCTGCTGGCACCTGTGTTGCATGACTAATCAATGATTCATAGCCAGCGGGCGTCTAGCGGTATAGACTTGTCGCTGCAACGTGCCGCACAGCCGATGCAGCAAGCGAAGGCGGGGTATCGGGAATTGGCTGACGGGCGAAAGACACGAATATCTGCGGTTGAACTATCGGGCTGGCATCTGAACGACCTGGATTTCCCTACCTTCAGAATGGCCTTGCTGGCAAAGGTAATGGATCGACTGACCACCCGGCAGCTGTCAGAAAAATTCGGCATATCCTATGCCCATTGGCGAGTCTTGGCGCGTCTCGGAGGCACCGGGGATGGAGCCACCGTCGGCCTGATCGCCGAGCAAGCTTCGGCGGATCGGGCAGAGGTCAGCCGCGCGGTGTCCGCACTCGAAAAACAACATCTGCTGGTGCGAAAAGAAGATCCGACAGATCGCCGCATGCAGGTTTTGACGCTGACCGTCGAGGGACGGAAATTATACCACAAGGTGCTCGCCACCAGGGCCGAGTTCCATTGCAACCTGACGGGTGGACTGTCGCCAGACGAAGTTGCCCAGCTTGATGCCCTGATCGACAAGATCCGCTCGACGCTGGAGGACGCAGTCGATGATGTGTGAGGGGGCGGATGGGGATGGCCGAAGTCAGACGATTGTCGACGCAAGGGACCAGTTATCCCCGGCGCGGTCATCAACAGATCAAACGTGGTGGCAGTTGCCCGAGAATGAAGCCGGAATTTTCGCGTAATGGAGACAAGGCGTAGCTCATCTGCTTCGCTTCTGTGAGGCGACGCGCTATCACCTTTCGCACGGCATTGAGTTTCATTGACTCGTAAGGAGTATCAAGATCATTGCCTGCCCCTGCGGTGGGCTGTTCGGGCTGTGCGGCTCGGGCAGGATCAGCCGCCTTTGCGTTTGCCGGATCGAAATTCTCGACATCGGCCTTCACAATCATGCCGTTCGGCCCGGTACCGTGGATGGACGCGAGGTCTATCCCTTTTTCTGCCGCCATCCGGCGGGCCAGGGGCGACGCCGCGATGGCGTCGCCCGGCGCTGGCGATGCTTATGGCGCAGGAGCTGGAGCACTGGCGGCGGGATCGGCACCCTTCGCACCCTCGATGTCGGCGCGCGTAATCTTGCCATCAGGCCCGGTGCCCGTGATCGTGTGGAGATCGATGCCGCGTTCAGCCGCAAGCTTGCGCGCCGAAGGCGACGATGGCGGTGTGCTGGATGAAGTCATGGTTGTGCCCTGCCGAATGAGACCGTCAGGATAGCCAGATATCGGTCTTTGCCGTCAAAGGGGGCGATATCTTGCCCGCCTTTCCATCCATCGCCTCCCCGATGCCCCTAGCCAACCTGCGCCAGCACGCGACGCGCCTGCGTCAGGTGCGGCCGATCAATCATCTTGCCATCAAGCTGCAAGGCTCCGGCTTCGGGCTGCGCTGCGAAAGCATCGACGATGGCTTGCGCGTGGGCGATCTCGTCCGCCGATGGAGCAAAGGCTTCGTTGATGACGGGCACCTGCGCCGGATGTATCGCCATCATGCCGACAAAGCCATCGCGCCGCCCGCGTGCGGCATATGCAGACAGGCCGTCAAGGTTTCTGATATCGGGATAAACCGTCTCGATAGCTGGAATACCGGCAGCGTGAGCCGCAAACAGAGTCAAGTTGCGCGCCAACTCGTAAGGTGAGGTGTAGCTGCCATCGGC
>JBASBA010000410.1:0-4621 GCA_049650885.1 Alteraurantiacibacter sp.
CCGTTGTCACATCCAGCTCAACATCAGGCCATTCAGCCAGAAACGGGTCCACCACCCGCATCAGCCAATCCTGACACGGATGACATTCCATCCCCACGCGAATTGCGCCCCGGCGTCCACGGGCATAATCGTCAAGCACGTTCGAGCCATGCTCAAGTTGCGGCAACACCCGCTGGGCCAGGCCGAGAAGATACTTCCCCGCCAGCGTTAGGCGCAATTTGTGTCCCTCGCGCTCCCACAACTTAACGCTATGGCGATCTTCGAACCTGCGGATTGCATGGCTGACGGCCGACTGCGTCAGGTTCAACTGATCGGCCGCCCGGCTGAGGCTGCCTGTCCGATCCAGTTCACGCAGAATGACCAGTGGTTGAATTTCGATCATCGAGCATGAATTCCTGTCATGGAAAAGGACCGATATTCCACGCGTTTATCATTCACAAGCCGCGGTTGAAAAGAAGCAGGTTCAGCGCCCGCAGCTACTGCTGAGAAGTCCAGCGCGGCTAGAACACAAGCACAGCGATACGCCAGCGTAACCGTAGCTTCGGTCCGGAAGGCGTTCGAAGCAATGCAGGACGCGCTCGGGCTTCCGGGCGATCGTGAGGCAGGGTTGAAACTCATTCGCCGGTCCATGGCACAGCTGGGCCGAGATCGCCTTGGCCGCACTGCGTGGATCGAGGGTAAGTATATGTTGGGTCATCACCGTCCGGACCCATCGGACCTCTACGGCATCGATACGCCCGGCGATTTCCCGCTGGCACTGAAGGTTACCGAAGAGATCATAGACGAAATCATCGCACTGGCTCCATTGGCATTTGCCGCGGGAAAGGAAGGCGAATGAGAGATTTAGGGCCAGGACGTGCGGGAGCGAAGAGATGAAAAGCGTTCGCGAAAAAATCATGTGGGATGCAATGATCAGCCGATGCTGCGCAAATTTCCTGTCGGATATCGATATTCATCCAGGCACAGCACAATCCGGCGGAGCGCTGAATGAGAAGGGGCATCAGCTGATTAGATTCTCAGACGGCCTGACGCGCTGGGATGAAACACATCTACGGCTGCCCAAGCGGACCAATATGATAGCCGGCTCTATGCGCCGTGAGCGGTTTGCCAAGCGCGCCACTTTGGAAATCGATTATGAATGGTTCCGATTTCGGGAAAGCAAGAATGGCTTCTCTACGCTAACGCTTTGGGGCCGAGAGCTGCCTGAAGCCATTTGCGCAGCGGGAATTCAAGGGTATCGTTTGCTCAACTTGGTAGATTTTTCGTCAATTCCGCCGCACTTCTTTGTTCGCGCCAATCCCAAAGTTCACTCTCTCAAGAACGTCGTTAGGATGCGCCGGATCAAGGATTATGGCACCCTCGGCAAGAAGGTGCGTTCCAAAGGCCTCCTCATCACCATGAAGGATGAATGGTCGAGAGAAAACTGGCGGTATTGGACGCCCGAAGATGGCTACTTGTCGACAATGAACCAACCTTGAGACCGCCAAGTCTGCGCTGATGCGACCCGATCTCCTAATCGCGGGACCGACCCGCTGCCCCAGCCGGGTGCTTGGTCTCCATGGTCATAGCATACGAGGCCGTAGTGCTGGCGGATCTCCGCGTTCATCGCACGTCGCCGCCGCCAAATTGTCCTCGTCGAACAGTTGCTCCTTCTTAGATCCAGAAGTCATACGGCGTCAGTATGACTACACCAGTGTCCGGCGCGATATTCACACGAGGAATGAAGCTGGTCCTGTGCCAGCGATGCGCCGGCCGTCGGCGCCGTAGACCGCCGCGATGTCAGCGATCGAGCCGACCGTCAGAAAATGCGCGTCCTTGGCGATGGGAGCGCCACGGCCCGGATCTAGCACGAAGCGCAGTTCGCGCTGGTTGGCGAACTCCATCGACTTCATCGTTACCGGCGAGATTGCAGATCTAGGCGGGTGGTAGACGTCGTAGTAGTCAATGACGGCGATGCGGCCGACCACGTGCGGCAGTGCAGCCGCCAGCGCCTTGCCGGCCCGGCGCCTAAACTTTTCCGGATCAAAGATTGCCAGCACTCCATCGTCGTCGTTACCACCGGGGAACTCGATGACCAGCCGCGGATCGAAATCGGTGCTCGCGCACAACATCCAATAGGGTAGCCGCAAATTGCCGGGCATCGCCCGCGTGGTGTCGAACCTCACGTCCCCCAGCGCCTAAATCGGCCTGCCGTCGATCGTGGTGATTGTGACGCGGCCACCCGCGCGCCGATAACCCTTAATCATTTCGTCGTCGGCGCGGGACACGTCATTCTCCATCGCTTTGTAGCCCGCCGCCGGTGCGAAACGCACTTGCCCCTCCTCCAAGAAAGGCATCAGCCAGGGCACCCGGCTGATCCTGAACAGCTTCGGCTTAGCTCCTGCGTGGATGCCCTGGAAATCGATGTGCATCGGTATTGGCGGCGCGACAACGGGCGTCCGGCCGATCTCCAGGCCGCGCCGCGCAAACTCGGACAGCGTCCAGTGTCGCAACCGCAGCCACCACCATGGGCTCAGCCACCCTTCCTCCGGCGGCAAGTCGTCGCGCGGACCGTCAACGATGTCGAGATACTGGATGTTTCGGTCTATCGCGTCGAGCCGCGACTGCAGCGCGCAGTCTTCGAGATGCTTCAGGGGTCGGGGCAGGACGCCGCGATCGTTCAGATCGGCCCGGTCGACGGACCCGACGCGCTCGACGAAATCCCAGAGTTCCGGATCCCACAGCGCTTCCGTCCGCCGCCGTTCGATAATCGTCTCGATGCTCATGGGGCAATAAATAAGAAAGCCACGCGCGTTCTGCACGATGGGTGCGGCCGCGCAATGACGCAAACCGCTAGTCACAACGCGACGGTCGCCGAGCAGGTCGCAGCATTCCATGGGCTCGACCTCGCGGCGGCCGGAACAATCAGCTGTGGGTGCGCACAAATCCTTACCTGCTCTTCGAGAGCGGACGTATCATCAGGCGACGCGGCGTGGCTGAAACTGGGCCGAAAGCGGACTGTCTGGTGTCGAGCGTTGAACCACACGAAGCAGACTTTCTGCACATGCCGTTTCTGACATTCGTCAGTCTGCTGCCAGTCTGGCTTCCTCGACGTGCGTCTCTACCGGGCGATCCTTGTCCTTGCGCTCGGAATACCGATCGACCAGTTGATCTGCGTGCGGTCGCAGAAGAACGGTGAGCCGGACCAGTTCCTCCACCACATCTACGATGCGGTCGTAATAGGCAGACGGCTTCATTCGCCCCGCTTCGTCGAACTCTTCATACGCCTTGGCGACCGACGACTGGTTGGGGATGGTGAACATGCGCATCCATCTGCCCAGCACACGCAGTGTATTGATCGAGTTGAAGCTCTGTGAACCGGCGCAGACTTGCATTACGGCCAGCGTGCGTCCCTGTGTCGGGCGCAGGCCTTTGTAGGCCAGCGGCAGATGATCGATCTGCGCCTTCATGATGCCCGTCATCTGGCCGTGCCGCTCGGGACTGCACCAGACTTGCCCCTCCGACCACAGCGAATGCTCGCGCAGTTCGTGAACCGCAGGATGGTCGTCGCCTGCAATCTGATCGGGCAGCGGCAAGTCTGACGGGTCGAATATCCGTGTCTCGCAGCCGAACAATTGCAACAGGCGCGCCGCTTCCTCCACCGCGAGTCTCGAAAAGGACCGATCCCGCAGCGAGCCGTAGAGCAGCAGGATGCGCGGCGGCGGGTCCATAGAGCCTAGGCCGAGTGCAGGATTGCGATGGAGATACTCTGCCCGCAGCGCAGGCAAGTGCTCAGGGTCGGACAGGGTGCGCAGGCGGGACATAAGGTTCGCTTTGTCTCAGGACTGAGGGAAACGATCACGCGTGCGGTTGGCGAAGGCCACCAGCGACAGCATCACCGGGACTTCCACCAGCACGCCGACCACGGTCGCCAGCGCAGCGCCGCTGGTTAGGCCGAACAGCCCGATGGCGACTGCAACCGCCAGTTCAAAGAAGTTGGAAGTGCCGATCAGTGCGCAGGGTGCGGCGATGTTGTGCGGCACTTTCCACGCCTTGGCAGCCGCATAGGCGATGGCGAAAATGCCATAGGACTGCATGATTATCGGAATTGCGATCAGCACGATCAGCAGCGGGTTGGAGATGATGGTGCCGGCCTGGAAGGCAAACAGCAGGACCACGGTCGCTAAAAGGCCGACGATCGACCACGGCTTGAGCCGCGCGGTGAATGCATCGACCGCCGCTTCGCCACCGTCATGCGAGCGAATGACTTGCCGCCTAGCGATGGCTCCTGCCACCAGCGGGATGACGACATAGAGCATGACCGAGAGGAGCAGCGTTTCCCAAGGAACCACGATGTCGGTCACGCCCAGCAGCAGCGCCACGATGGGCGCAATGGCGACGATCATGACGAGGTCGTTCACCGAGACTTGCACCAGCGTGTAGGCAGGGTCGCCCCGCGTCAGCTGCGACCAGACGAACACCATGGCGGTGCATGGCGCAGCGCCGAGGATGATGAGCCCAGCGATATACTGGTCGGCATCGCTTTCCGACATCAATCCGGCGTAGAGATAGTCAAAGAACAGCACCGCCAGCGCCGCCATCGTGAACGGCTTGACCAGCCAGTTGACGACCAGCGTAATGA
>JBASBA010000411.1:0-2561 GCA_049650885.1 Alteraurantiacibacter sp.
GTCGGGGCGTGCTCGACCTCGTGCCAGGCGATATCAGACTGGTTTCGGTCGGCAAGCGCGCCGGGCGGCATTCGAAGGATCAAAAGAGCATCGACGCACTCCTTGTCGAAGCGGCCCTGGCAGGAGAAAAGGTGGTGCGCCTGAAGGGCGGCGACCCCTCCATTTTCGGGCGCGCAAACGAGGAACTCGCCGCCTGTCATGAGCATGGCATCCCGGTGCGGATTTGCCCGGGCATCACGGCGGCCAGCGCCTCTGCCGCCAGCCTTGGGCAATCGCTGACGCTACGCGGCACGGCACGGCGCCTGACCTTCGTCACTGCGCATACAACGAAAGGCAAGCTGCTCGAACTCGACTGGGAGGCACTCGCCGATCCACAGGCAACGCTGGCGATCTACATGGGAAAGTCTTCGGCGAGGGAAATGGCCAACGGCCTGATGGGTGCGGGATTGCCTGGTAGCACGCCCGTGGCGCTGGTCGAAAACGCCAGTCTCCCGGGGGAGCGAATTTTTCATACCAGCCTTGCCCTGCTGCCGATCGCAGCGCGCGTAGCCCTCGGAGACGGTCCAGCGCTTTTGCTGATAGGGAAGGCTATGAAACTAGAGGGCCGCTGCGCCGGACAGCAGAATTCGGGACCAGGTGTGGAGGGCAGCTTTCGGGCGATCCCTGTGGAAGACTGACGGTCTGCAATTGGGGCGCGTAGCTGCCGTAACCGGCCCTTCACGGGATCCGCGAAAATACTCGCCTCTTTGCATTGAGCGACCAAACCCAGCCCACTCCCGAAACCTAGCAAATGTCTCCCTCAATGCTCTGGCCAACCAAAGTAGCAACTTCGAACAGAACGCCGTTGTCCAAGTGAGCGTAGCGTGCGGTGGTAGAGACGTGTCGGTGCCCCAATAGGTTGCCGATCATCGGCAGCGTTTCGGAAGAACGCGCTGCCAGGCTGGCGTAGTTGTGCCTCAAGTCATGCAACCGGACATCGTCCAGCCCCGCCTCGGTCCGCAATCTCCGCCAAAACCAATCCAAAGCCGATCTTGGCAGAACGTCGAACGTGAAAACGCGCTGGTCCCTCTTTCCGCGCGGGAATGCGTCGAGCACCGCCCTCGCCTTTTGACCAAGCCAGACAATGCGCGGGCCGGTCTTGGAATCAGTCAGCTTCAGCTTTCGGCCTTGTACCTCGCCCCAGGTGAGGTTCAGGATCTCGCCTCGCCGACATCCGGCAGGCGCGAGAAGCGAGACCACCGCGACCTCGACCGGGTTCTCATCGCGATGGGCAGCCAAGGCGCGGCCAAGCCGGGCCATCTCGTCATGGCTCAGAAAGCGCTCGATCTTGCGTCCCCTGTTGCGCTTCACACCGTGAAACGGATTCGAATGCTCCGCTAAGTAGCCCCAAGCCTCAGCCTTACCGAACATGGCTTTAAGGATTTCCATGGCGCGATTGGCCGCGCCCGGTCCTGCTGATCGCGTAAGCTCGGCATTCCAACGCACGGCATCAGCATGGCTGATCTTGTCAATGAACTTGCCCAGAAACGCATGATCGAGATGGGTCCGCCGGTGCTCTGGATTTCGCACGTGGACGGTTTCCAGGTCGGCGCAGCGACTTCCCAGTATGATTGCAGAAAGGCCGCATAAGTCGGCGTCTTGCGCGCGCGCTGCTTCTTGTCGGCAGGGTTTTCGCCAAGCTCGATGCGCAAAATAAGGCGCCGGGCGACATCCTTGGCAATGCGCTCTGTCAGGATTGCCGCATTGAGGCTGTACTGGGTCATGCTGCAATCCCCATTGCGCTGGCGAGATTGGAGCAGATGCGATCGGCGCTTTCGGCAATCACTTCGTCTGCCAGATGCGCGTACCGCGCAGTCGTTTACGGGAGCGCGTGGCCGAGAAGCTTGCCGATTGTCGCCAGTGGAATGTGCTGAGCGATGGCAACCGAGGCAAAGCTGTGGCGCAGATCGTGGAGCCGCACGTCGGGCAGCGCAGCCTTGCGCCTGATGCGATCCCAGTACTGACCGAGATTGATTGGAGCTTCGCGACGTATCGCAGGGAAGACCAGCAGCTCGTCGGCGCGACGTGTGGTGATCTTCTTATCCAAGCAACGCTTGTGACGACCGGCAAAAAGTTCTCCGACAATGCCTATCAAAGGATGTCGAATTGCAATCAGTACGGTTTTCTCGATGGCCATTTGCGCCTGATATATATGTCGAAAAGTGACACGGCAGCGCTTGCTGACGAGAGACGCGAGGAACGCGATGAGGCAGCGCGGACTGCAGCAGACGATTTGTAGATTACCGTCATCCCATTTCGTGTGTTACGCGACTGCATCCAGTCCACTACGCTGGATGATTGACAGCAGCCGCAATGCCGGACCTCCCGGCTTCTTCGCGCCGCGTTCCCAGTCCGACACAAGGTTCTTCGACACGTTGAGATAGCGCGCGAAGACCGGCTGCGAGACATGCTCGGCTTCGCGGATGGCTTTGATTTCTTCGGGCGACAGGACCGGAGCAGGCGCAAGGCAGGCTTCGTCGAACTCGCGCATGGTGCGCTTGTCGATGCTGCCAGCGTAATGG
>JBASBA010000412.1:0-7230 GCA_049650885.1 Alteraurantiacibacter sp.
ACGTTGCACTCGCGCAATTTCACCATCGTCTCGGCAAAAATGTCGATACCCTTTTCCAGAACAAGCCGGCCAAGGAATCCCACCGCCATATCCTGATCGGCAATCCCCAGGGATCGCCGCCATTCCAGATCGCGTCTTTCCGGCGTAAAGATACTGCGGTCCACGCCGCGTGACCACGTGCCGATATCACTGTGCATGTCCTGTTCGTGCAGCTCTTCAATCATGCTGCTGGACGGGGCGACGATGGCATCGCAGCGTTGATAGAAACGCCGCAGCAGCGCAACGAACACCGGCTCTACAAAGCCGAAACCGTAATATCGGGGATATGTCTCGAACCGCGTATGCACGCTGGCCAGCACCGGCTTGTCACGCGCGCGGGCCCAGCTCAACGCGCGATGGCCCGCAAGGTCGGGGCTGGACAGATGCACGATATGGGGCCGGAATTCGGCAAGGTTTTCCTTAATCTGCGAACCAAGCCCGGTGGAAAACTGGTATTCGCCGCGGCCCGGAATCGGCACCGACGGCAGGCTGACCAGTTCGCCCGCAGGCTCGAACGCGGGGGTATCCGTGGTGGGCGAATAGACACGCACCTGCGCGCCTTGCCGCAGCAGGTAATCAACCAGCCGGTTCAGCGCCTGGTTCGCGCCATCGCGGACATAGTTATAGTTGCCGCTGAACAGGGCCACGCGCAGGTCCGATACTTCCATCGTTGGAGCCTTTAAGCGAGGCGAACGCGAATGGCGAGAGGGTGCGCGCGAAGTTGGCAAAGTTGACGCCGTTGCGCTTGGCTGGGCGCCTGATTTTTCGCAGAAGTTCAGCTTTTGCGAGCCAGCGGCAAAGTTGACCCCATCCTCTTGGACAGCATTGAAACATTGGAAAACTCACGCCTTGTCTTTTGCCACGACAAGCGGTGTGTGCAAGATCGACAATAGGGCGGAACGGCACCAGGCCATTTTTGAATTGGACGATCATGCAGCAGGGCGAAATCATCATCAGCGCGGCAATGGTAATCGGCTTTATTGCCATACACATGCTGGTACGCCGGTTGCGTTTTCTCGAAGTCACACCGCGCAGCGGGTGGCTATCCTTCGCCGGCGGGGTGGCCGTGGCGTATGTCTTCCTGCATGTGCTGCCCGATATCGGGGCGCACCAGCGCGAATTTTCCGATGGCATGGGCGTCAATGCGATCACGGCGGAAAGTGTGATCTATTCGCTTACCCTTGCCGGGCTGGCCGTTTTTTACGGCCTGGAGCGCGCGGTCAAGATAAGCCGGGGGGAAAGCCGAAAACACGGTGACGGCGACAGAATGGGCGACAAGGTGCTGTACCTGCACCTTGTAACCTACGGCATGTTCACTGCCCTGATCGGCTATCTTCTCCTGCACCGGGAAGAGGGCGGCGTCTGGTCGCTGGGATTGTATTTTGTGGCTATGGGACTGCATTTCCTCACCGCCGATTACGGCATGCGGCAAGATCATGCCGAGGCCTATGACAAATTGGGGCGCTGGGTCATCAGTGCCGCCGTGCTGGGTGGCTGGTTGCTTGGCCTGGCGATGGAACTGTCGCCGGTGTTGATCGGCTGTCTGTTCGCTTTTCTGGCAGGGGGCATCATACTCAACGTGTTGAAGGAAGAACTGCCGGAGGAGCGCAAAAGCTTCTTCCTGCCTTTCCTCGTGGGCGTGATGATTTACGCCGGACTGATCCTGGCAGAGCGGCACTGGGCCTGAGGACGATATGACGTTGCGTTTCGCCTGCCTGTCTCCGCTTTTGCTGGTGTGTATTGCGTGCTCCGATCCCGCGCCCGCCGATGGTACGAGCGGGATGGGAGAGAACAGCCATCAGCCATCCGCGCAGTCCGATCACATGATCGCAATGGAATATCGCGGGCGGTGGGCGGAAATTCCGGCAGCTTGCCTGTCTCACAACACGCGCAGATATGAAATCAGCGCAATCCAGATAGATCGCGCCGATTTTTCTGGCAGGGTCGAAAGCGTGAACTACGCCGATGACCTGGCCGAGGTCCGGCTCAACACGGCAGGAGGCAGTGTCGATTTCCGCATGGTGCTGGATGATGCCAACACGATGCGGGCAAGTTACGGGCAGCGGGAAGAATTCATTCTTCACCGCTGCCGGTAGTAACGATCAGTCCTTGTTGGAGCGTTTGTAGCGCTTGCGCTCATGCGGATCGAGATGGACCTTGCGCAGGCGGATGCTCTGCGGCGTGACTTCCACGATCTCGTCATCACCGATGTAGGCGATGGCCTGTTCCAGCGTCATCTTGCGCGGCGGTGTCAGGCGTATCCCTTCATCCTTGCCGCTGGCGCGGAAGTTGGTGAGCTGCTTGGATTTAAGCGGGTTCACTTCCAGATCGTCCGGCTTGGCGTTCTCGCCGATGATCATGCCTTCATACAGCTTTTCACCGGGGGCGACGAACAGCACGCCGCGCTCTTCCAGCATGTTGAGCGCGTAGGCCTGCGCCTCACCCATTTCCATGCTGATCAGCACGCCATTCTGACGACCGGCAATTTTGCCCTTGTAGGGGCCGTAGCTGTCAAACAAGCGGTTCATGATACCCGTGCCGCGCGTGTCGGACAGGAATTCACCATGATAGCCGATCAGGCCGCGGCTGGGCGCGAGGAACGTCAGGCGGGTCTTGCCGCCGCCGCTGGGGCGCATGTCGGTCATTTCCGCCTTGCGGGTGGCCATCTTTTCCACGACCGTGCCGGAATATTCCTCGTCCACGTCGACGACGACTGTCTCGTACGGCTCCATCCGCTGACCGTCCTCTTCCTTGTAGAGAACGCGCGGACGGCTGATGGAAAGTTCAAAACCTTCGCGGCGCAGCGTTTCGATCACCACACCAAGCTGCAATTCGCCGCGGCCCGCCACTTCGAAGGCGTCCTTGCCAGCGGCTTCTGTAATGCGGATTGCCACGTTGCCTTCGGCTTCGCGCTCCAGACGGTCACGAATGACGCGGCTTTGCACCTTGTCGCCTTCGCGGCCCGCGTAGGGGCTGTCGTTGACGGCAAAAGTCATGCTGAGCGTGGGCGGATCAATGGGCTGCGCGTGGATTGGCACGCTGACATTGGGGCTAGCGAGCGTGTTGGACACGGTTGCGTCGGTAAGGCCCGCGATTGCAACAATGTCACCTGCTTTGGCGTGCAGCACCGGTTCGCGGTCCAGACCGTTATAGGCGAAAACCTTTGTAGCCCGGCCTGATTCAACGAGGTTTCCGTGAACGTCCAACGCCTTGATCGGCATGCCGGTTTCCAGTCGACCGCTTTCGATGCGGCCAGTCAGGATACGGCCAAGGAAGGCATCGCGGTCCAGCAGGGTCGCCAGCATGGCAAATTCGCCATCGGGATCAAGATCGGGTGCAGGCACATGGCTGACGATCAGCTCGAACAGCGGGAGCAAATCGCCTTCGCGCGCATCGATGTCTTCGCTGGCATAGCCGGAGCGGCCCGAGGCGTAGAGCACGGGGAAGTCCAGCTGCTCGTCATTCGCTTCGAGGTTGACGAACAGGTCGAAAACTTCGTCCAGTACTTCTGCGGCGCGGGCGTCCTGACGGTCAATCTTGTTGACGACCACGATGGGCTTCAGGCCCAGGCCAAGCGCCTTGCCGGTAACGAACTTCGTCTGCGGCATAGGCCCTTCGGCCGCGTCCACCAGCAGGATAACGCCGTCAACCATGCTGAGGATTCGCTCCACCTCGGCGCCGAAGTCGGCGTGGCCTGGGGTGTCGACGATATTGATACGATAATTCTGGCCACCGCCGGGAGGCGCCCATTCCACACTGGTGGGCTTTGCCAGGATGGTGATCCCGCGCTCCTGCTCCAACTCGTTGGAATCCATTGCGCGTTCTTCGACGCGCTCGTTCTCGCGGAACGTGCCGGATTGACGGAAAAGCTGGTCGACAAGAGTGGTTTTGCCATGGTCGACGTGGGCGATAATCGCCACGTTGCGAAGAGGGGCGGACATAATGCGTGTTTCCTGGGTTATGGGCGGGCGCGTAATGCTGCACCTGCGAATTGGCGCGCCGATAGCCTATGCTGCGCTTTCCCGCAAGCGTAGCAGGCGCGATTTGCTTGACGTATACGTTAGGTGTCTCCATGTTGCGGGAATGATACACGGGCGGTTTCTTCTGAAATCGGTGTACCGACTATCGATTGTGCGAAGGTTCGCAGCCCGGTATTAGAGAACTGCCCGGTACCAGGGCACTTGAAGTTCGTTCGACGCTACCGAGAAGGAGGCGGACGCGTTTCAAGGGAGAGATGGAGAATTCAATGACCAGCATGACCGCCGGCTCCGCCGGTTTTTCGCGCAAGTGCCTTTGCGGCGTCGCCGCTATCGCGCTCTTCGCCCCTGCCACCGTATATGCGCAGGATGCCGCTGACACGGCTGATGCGCAGGATGAAACCACGATGGCGCAGGGCAACAGCATTGTCGTGACCGCGACCAAGCGCGAGCAGACCCTGCAGGAAATTCCGGTGGCCGTTTCCGTCACCACGTCGGAAACTCTGGACCGCGAGCAGATTCGCGACCTGAAGGATCTGCAGTCCGTTGTGCCATCATTGCGCGTCACACAGTTGCAAAGCGCGGCCAATACCAACTTCATCATCCGCGGTTTCGGTAACGGTGCCAACAACGCCGGTATCGAGCCTTCGGTTGGTGTGTTTATCGACAACGTCTACCGCAGCCGATCCGCCTCGCAGATCAGCGATCTGCCCAACGTCAGCCGTATCGAAGTATTGCGCGGTCCGCAGTCCACGCTGTTCGGCAAGAACGCATCGGCTGGTATCATCTCGATCGTCACGTCCGAGCCTTCGTTCACGCTGGAAGGCTCTGCCGAGGTTTCATACGGCAATTACGATGCAACCGTCGCCCGCGGCTACGTTTCCGGTCCGCTGGGTGAAAACGTCGCGGCCAGCTTTGCTGCCGGTATCAACAAGCGCGACGGCTATAATGTCGATCCCGCATCCGGCACCACCACGAACGAGCGTGATCGCTGGTTCGCGCGCGGCCAGTTGTTGTTCGACAATGCAGAGAATTTCAAAGCCCGCATCATCGCCGATTACGACGAGATCGATGAAAATTGCTGCGGCGTGGTAAATATCCAGCCGTCCGCGTTCACGCAGGCCATCCGCGCCGTAGGCGGGCAGGTGAACACACCTGACGCTGCATTCGACGATGTGGTGTACAATAATTTCCCCTCCACTAACGAGGTGCAGAATTATGGCCTCTCAGCGCAGCTCGACTATGACGTCAGCGATGACGTCACGCTGACCTCAATCACTGCATACCGCGAAACGCGCGGCGACTTTGGCCAGGATGTCGATTTCACCTCTGGCGACCTGTTGCAGCGTTTCAACGAACAGTCCCTTGATACATTCACGCAGGAACTCCGCGTTGCCGGGGCCTGGGACAGGATCAGCGCGCTGGCTGGCGTGTTTTACTTCGATGAATCCGTCGTCGAGGACCAGACCGTTCGATATGGCGATGATTTCCGTCCCTTTGCCAACGTGTTGACCAACCAATTGCTCGGCCAGTCGCTGACGCAGGCCGAAGGTCTGATCGGTGCGCTATCCGGCGATCCAACGCAGTTCATTGGCACTTTCTTCGCGCCCGGCGTGGTGGAAGACGGCCGTTTCACGCTCGACAACGAAGCGCTGTCACTGTTCGCGCAGGTCGATTTCGAGATCGTCGACGGCCTGACGCTTACGCTGGGCGGCAATTACACGATGGACGAGAAGACCGGCACGACTGATTACCAGACGTTCGGCACCTTCTCCGATATCGACCTGGTCACCGTGGGCAATCGCGCCATCGTGGCGCAGGGCATTGCCACACAGGTAGGCTCTGCGCTGATGCTGGGCCGTCCTGCAACGCAGGCCGAAATCCAGGCTTTCGCCACGGGCCAAAGCCCGGCTGGCGCTGCCGGAGCGGCGGCTTTTCCCACGATCCAGGCAGGTGTGCAGGCATTCGCAAACGCCAATGACACCAACCCGGCAGTGAACCCGCTGTTGCAGGCACAGTCGTTGCAGAACTTCCCGCGTTTCGTGAATATCCCGAACGCGGTGGAAAGCGGCGAGACGGAGGACAACGACTTCTCCTACACCGCGCGTCTGGCCTACGATATCAATCCCGATCTCAACATCTATGCAAGCTATGCGACCGGTTTCAAGGCCAGCTCCTTCGCATTGAGCCGCGACAGCCGTCCGGCCCCTGCCGATGCGGCTGCGCTTGAGGCTGCGGGCCTGCTACGCACCAACCAGACTTTCGGCAGCCGTTTTGCGGGGCCGGAGGAATCGGAAGTGATCGAGATCGGCCTGAAGGGTAACTGGGGCGATTATTCGGCGAACCTGACGGGCTTTCGCCAGGATATCGACGGGTTCCAGTCCAACGTCTTCACCGGCACCGGCTTCTTCCTTGCCAACGCCGGGAAGCAGCGCACATATGGTGTGGAATTTGAGAGCACGGCCAACCCTGTTGAACCGCTGACGCTCAGCCTCGCAGTCACTTGGCTGGACCCCACTTATGAAAGCTTCCCGCTATCACCATTCGGCGATATTTCAGGCACCACGCCTGCCGGTATTCCGGAATGGACAGTGGTTGTCGGGGGCCAGTACTCCCAGCCGATAGGCAATGACGAGCTGATCCTGCGCTCCACCTATTCGTACGAATCGGAAGTGCAGATCGTGGACGGCCTGCCAGGCTTCCTTGACCGGACGTTGCCAGACGGGGGGCAGGCACAGGCCATTGCCGCAGCTTTGCCATTCACTCGGCAGGTGGATGAACTATCAGCATCGCTGACCTATATCTTCGACGGTCCGGGACTGGAATTGTCGGTATGGGGACGCAACCTGCTGGATGACCGGTACTTCCTGTCGCTGTTCGATTCGCCCGCACAGCCAGGGTCGATCTCGGCATATCCGAACCAGCCGCGAACCTATGGCGCAACGGCGAAGATCCGCTTCTAAAGCGGATCGCAAACCAAATTCACGAGAGGGGGCCTTCGCGGTCCCCTTTTTCGTTCGGGGGACTTGCGGCCCGTTGTAAACTGTGGTGCCTTTGCCAACAGCACAGGTTTATGAGGGGGCTTTCCGATGCAATTTGCAGGTTTCTGGATCAGGGTCGGCGCATATCTGATCGATATCATCATTCTGCTTGTGGCGATGTCTCTGCTCCAGGCGGTCACCGGCATTAATATGGGGACCAATTACAGCGCCCA
>JBASBA010000413.1:0-13086 GCA_049650885.1 Alteraurantiacibacter sp.
GATCGGTACGGAACATGCAGGTGGAGAAATTCACAATCAGGTTCATGCTCGGATTGGCAAGAAAGTGGTTCCCGTCCAGCTTGTCTGTCGTCAGCTTTTCCTGCCGTTCGATGAACCGGAACTCGGCCTTCCTGTCTCGGAAAGCCATCATCTTGATTTTGGAGAACACCATTGAACATTCGGGATTTCGCTGCATGAAATCGACCTTGGTTGCCAGGAAATCATCGGCAGTCCAGAAATCGTCTCCCTCCAGTATCGCTACATATTCTCCGCTGGCTTCTTCAAAGGCACGCTTGAAATTTTCAGAAATACCCATGTTCCAGGGACTGGAAATATTGCGCACCGTATGCGGGTTTTTCCTGGCAAACTGCCTCAGGATCTGCGGGGTTTTGTCGGTCGATCCATCATCGGCAAGGATTATTTCGTAGGTGAAAGGGCCTTCCTGCATGAGCGCGCTTTCCAGCGCCTTCTCGATGTACTTTTCCTGGTTATAACTC
This sequence comes from Alteraurantiacibacter sp., assembly GCA_049650885.1. Classification (GTDB taxonomy): domain Bacteria; phylum Pseudomonadota; class Alphaproteobacteria; order Sphingomonadales; family Sphingomonadaceae; genus Alteraurantiacibacter. Next base: position 498 of record JBASBA010000413.1, read on the forward strand.
AGAACGACTACCGAGACGGTCGGCCTGACATTGTGCTTGCGGTGAACCTGCACGCGCGCCTGCGCATAGGATTCGCTGCGAGTGATCCGTTCATCGGAAGGCTCGTTGCAATAATCCATTACCGTCACCGGAAGATATACCGGCGTATAGCTTTTGGTATAACGCAGGATCAGCTCCCAATCGACCAGCCTCTTTAGGCTGCGGTCGAAGGCGCCCATGATCTTGTAGCAATTCCTGGAATGGCAAAACACGCCGATGTCGATAAAGTTGCGATCAGCCAATTTGTCGACGTTAAACGCCTGACCGCCGATCTTGTCGGTGCCGTTGACCTGGAAATTGGCATAAAATGTTTCCGTCTCTGGATTGCGGACGATCGCGTCGGCGAATGTCGAGAGGAATTCAGGCCTCACGGTATTGTCTGAATCCAGGTAGGTAATCCAGTCCTGCGAAGAGCGGGAGAGGCCGATATTGCGTGCAGCGCAAACGCCGCTGCCGGTCTGATTGCGCACATATACGATGCGGCCGGCTTCAATCTCACTGGCGTATTTTTGCAGGACACGATCCTGCGTGCCGTCGGTCGATCCATCATCGACAATCACGAGTTCGAACTTAAAATGCGTCTGTTCGATCAGGGAATCGATCGCTGCCTCGATACAATGAGCCCGGTTGCGGGTCGGCATGATGACTGAAAAGCCGATTTCCGCCGCCGCCAATTCCGCTGCGGCCACATTGGCGGATTGGCCATAACGGCTTTTCTTCACCGGGGCTTTGCCGCCGCTTTCGACGTAATGCAGCAGAGGGTTCTGCCCCGTCTTTGCGACAGCGGCGTGATCCCCGACATATGCCTTGGTGTTGAATGCAGGACCTGGATCGCGCCCAAGTTCCGCCCCGATCCAGAGGTAATGCTCCACCGGGTCCATGCCGGCCATCGCGACGTCGGGATACATTCGTCGATACCAGGCCTCGTCGAAAAGGCCCGATTTCTTTATGATCATTGTTTCGTCGTCTAGAACAGTCCGCATCGTTTTCCCGAATTCTTCTGTAGGTTGTCGTTGATAGCGCCGGCCGCCCGGCAAGTCATCGCTGGCGCGACCCGAGCTTCGTCTTGCGAAGGAATTTCGAAAGCGCAGATGATTCCTTCTGCTCCGGAGGCTGGTCTATCAATTCCCCGAGATAGCGGTTTGGTCGCGGCTCGCCGTCATGGATCGCCACAATCTCGCGCTTTGCCAACTGGCCGACGATCTCGTCCGAGAACGCCGGCGTGTAGTAGATGCAATCCTCGAAATAGTAATGTGTCACCTGCGACCAGCGGGTCAGCGACGGATCGGTCTGACGGCTGCCGCCGTGCAGCAGGTTGGCGGTCCAGATAAGCGCTTGCCCCTTACGGGCGAGGAAGGTCTGCGGCTTTGAATCGTGCGCCTCACACAGCGCTTGCCACGCCTTGTCGTAGGGGTCCTGGGCCGATTTCTCTTCAGACCCGAAACCGCGCCGCCCGATCAGGGCGTTGGTCACGATCGGCCAACGGTGCGATCCGGGATGGTAGAACAACGGTCCCGCTTCTGCGGTTACATCTTCCATCGCCAACCACACGCCGCACATGAACCGTTCCGGCAGACTGGAAAAATGCACAGAGTCCGAATGTGCGGCCTGCTGCGTTCCTACGGGGAAGTTCAGCGTTTGGAACGGGAAAGCGGAACGGCCATAAAGCTTGCCCAGCAAATCGAGCACGCCTGGATTGGCAGCGATAGCGCGCACGTCCTCATCATCTTGCCAGGCATCCTGCAAGCGGCGTTTGTTGCGCGTTTTATCAGCCTGGGGACTGTCGAAGGGAATACCGAATTGCGGACCGAGGTGGCGTTGGATGCGTTCGATCCGGGCGTCGATTTCAGCATCGGGAAAGTCGATGACCGCGAACCCCTGCCTGTTCAAATCTCGCGCAACAGTTCTTTCCATCTCGCTCAGGTCGGTCAGCGCATCGCGTGCGAACAGCGGTGATTCAATCCGCGGAACGCCGGGAAAAATGTTATCGTTCATGGGTTTCGACCTTCTGCGCATGAAACCGGCTCATAACCCTTCATAGACGGAAACGGCTTCGTTCACGTCCTCAAATACGGTGGCAATGCCCTCGTGCAGTACGATAGCCCGATTGCAATATCGCCTGACCATTTCAAGACTGTGCGATGCCAGCAGCAGGGCGCGATCCTGCCGTTTCTCGAAGAACTCGGCCTTGCACTTGTCCTGAAAATTCTTGTCACCAACCATGATAACCTCGTCAATCAGGTAGCAGTCGAACTCGATTGCCAGCGACAGGGCGAAAGCAAGCCGCGCGCGCATTCCCGAAGAGTAGATCTTCACCGGCATCCGGAGCTGGCTGCCCAGCTCGGTGAACTCTTCGATGAAATCGCGCATCTGGTCGTAGGGCTTTTGATATATTCGGGCGATGAAGCGGGCATTATCGTAGCCGGTCAGACTGCCCTGAAACCCACCGTTGAATCCAAGCGGCCAGGAACACGTCATCTTCCGCGCTATCTTGCCGGAGGTGGGATATTCCACTCCGCCAATCAGGCGAATGAGGGTGGACTTCCCGGCACCATTCCGACCCAGAAGGCCCACTCGGTCCCGAGGATTTATAACAAAATTGACGCCCCGCAAGACAGACTTGCTGACGTGTCCACTGCGGTAGGTCTTGTGAAGGTCCTGGCAGTAAATCATGCCACGGTCAGCGTGCGCCGAACGCGGCGACACAGGATCAAGCCCACGAGCAGACAGGCGAGCGAGACACCCAGCGCCTTGGAAAGATCGTAGTAAGGTGTGACCACGGGGCCGAACAAACCATAGCGCATCAGTTCCATCCCGCTGACAAGCGGTGACCACATGAGCGCCTCACGAATGTTAGGCGGAAGCCATGAAGCCATGTTGAAGACGCCGGAGAACGGAATGGAAATATAGACGCTGATCGGAACCAGCTTTTCCACGACTTCAGACATCTCCGACAGCGGCGCGAGAAGAAGGCAAACCGCGAATACGAAGAACACGTAGATAAACCATCCAGCAACCAACGCGCCGACGTTAGATGGCAGCGGAAATATTCCGAGAAAGATAAGCACGATGCCTGCGAAAAGGTATGCCATCATCGCACCGATTGCCTCAATCACGACGCGAACCAGGATAAAATCCAGGACTTTCACCTGTCTATGGTAAAGCAGGGAGCTATTCGCCTGAAAGATCTTGGCGCAGCGACCGAAGGAATGACGAAGAAAAGTCAGCGGTATGTAGCCGCTGATTACGAAAGCAATCACGCTGATCCCGTGATATTCGGGGCCTCTCATGAAAGTCCAGGCTATGCCAACCAATCCCGCAAACAGCAGGGGTTCTGCCATCACCCAAAGGAAGCCGATGTTCTCGCGCCCGAACCGCGTCACCAGTTCGCGGATCATCAAGGCCTTCACGACATTGATCTGAACCCGCAATCCATCAGCTAAGCGCGACATTCAGATCAATCCTCAGGCGCGTGCTCTAGGATCCCCACTACGAGCATCCAGACCACGAGATAGAGGCAGAGCGATGCGAAAATGACTGCCAGGATATTCTTGATCCTGGAAGGCAGAATTGCGTCGTCCGGAAGGTTCGGTTCGACGACACGCTCAAGGTAATACTGTTGTTGCAACGCTTCGGCGCGCGCTTGCTCCAGCGCCGCGTTCGCCGCAGTCAGCATTTGCGTGGCGAATTCCTGCTCGACCACCAGGTTCTCGTATTCGCTTACGCGGGATGCAAGCCCATCGGGAGTGCCAACCGCGCGTCCGGTCTGCGCGGCGACTTGCTGTGAAACCGCGGTAATGCGTTCCCTGAGAGCGGGAATGGACGGGTGGTTAGGGGCAGTACGGCGAATTTCCGCCAACTGCGCGCGCAGGGCGGTCTCCTGTGTGATCAATTCATTGGAAACAGCCAGCATCCCCAAACCCTGTTGCTCTGGGTCTAGGATCTGTGCGCTGTTGCGATAGGCACCAAGGCCAATGCGTGCCTCGCGCACACGTTGCTGCGCAACCTCAACGCGGTCTCCCGCCTCTTCGATCGCCTTGGAGTTTACCCGTGTGTTGAGCCTGTTGACCAGAGCCTCGCTTAATTCGAGCAATCCGCGATTTAGATTCTGCGCATCTTCTGGTGTGAAAGCGTTCACCGTCAGCACGGTCAGCCCGGTATCGCTATCGGGCATGACAGTAACCATAGAGCCGTAGTATTCGTACAGATCTTCGAAAGATTGGCTTTGGTAGATCAACGGAAAGCGACTGAATACATCTGCTTCTGGCGAGGAAAACGCTTCGCGGACCTCGACACGATCCGACAAATCCGAAAGAGCATTGCGTGAACGCAAGTAACCGATGATTTCGCTAGCCTGCTCTTCACCGCTTCCAAGGCCCGTGCTTTGCAGGATGGCGCCTATTGAGCCGCCGCTGCTTTGTTGGCGATCGGGTGCTTTGATGACGAAGCGCGTTTCAGACACATAGATGTCTGCTGCGATGAAGCCGTAGTAGATCGTGGCTACCAATGAAGGCAGAATCACGAAGAAGCCGAACCAGCGCCAGCGCTTCAGCCAGGAAACTAGCGCTCCCCTCTCGCCGGTTTCCGTTTGCGGCTGAAGTTGTGTGTCATGGTGCATGGTAGGGATACAAACTCGAAGTCACCCCAAGCAAGAGGCGCTGTATGGTAAAGATTCGGCGGACATTAGTTGGCGCAAGGTGAACTTCTAGCAACAACTGGCTGAAAGTCCTAGGGGTTGAGGATACCTACCCTCTATCGGGGAAGCTCACGGTCTTCGCTCATTCCGTGCAAGATGTAATGTCGCAGCGGGTCCATACGCGCTTCCAGCACATCCGGGTAGAGCCGAAGATATTGCGCTGCGTCGAACAGACCCGCGCGACGCAGACGGGAAAACTTGCGTTCTGTTCGCATCGACGAGGGCAACGCAGCCCACCAATCTGGCGTCTGGTCCAACTCTTGATAGACCTGGATCAGCCACCCCATCTGGTCGGTCGCCTTTTGTCTGCCTGCCTGGGTATCGGCCAGGAAACGGGTAACAGTAGCAAGTTCGTCAAACCTGACACCGATCTCGCTCTCGGCTCGCGTTGTTTCGATACGTTGGTTGAGTAACTCTGCGCCTTGTTCGTCAAAGCGAGCTTTGATTTCAGCTTCGGCATCTTTTGCAGCGGAGAGGTCTTGTTCGAGCGTCCGCACCTTTACTTCCAGCGCGTCTATACGGGCAAGATAACTCGCGTCTCTAGCCCGAGCATCGTCCCGCAGCTTGGCCAGTTCGATTGCGCTTTGTTCAGCTTCATCCTTAAGCCTGTTTTCCAGGCCCCGCCTGGTATCCTGAAGCTTCTGATTGTCATCTCGTTCAGACTTTAGCCCGATCTCCAGGTCCTGCTTGGTGTCTTCGAGATGTTTAATGTCTTTCCGCGCGGACGTTAGCAGCTGCATATCCTCGGTGTCACTTGAAGGATTAGCAGGTGAGCTTGCTCCCAAAACCCATGCATTCTGTCCCTGGAATGCAGAATGAAGCGTTTGATCGCTCAGACCGTCTTCGCGATCACCCCGCCTGAAAACAGCCACAAAATCGTTCCATTGGTCATTTTTGCGCGGCGCCGTGAAGCTTTCTATCAGGCGCACCGGCAGGTCGCGAGATCTGGCCCACCGTTCCAGTGCCAGGCCCGAGTCGGGATAAAAGCGCCAATGATCCTCCGGATAGCGGTGTATCATGCCGTTGGATGGTGCGCTGATGTAAAGATGCCCTCCTTCGCGAAGGACACGGGCCAGATCAAGAAAGGTCTGCCAGAAGGCGGGATCGTGCTCGAACACGGAAGATGCAAGGATAAGATCAAAACTGCCGTCTTCGAAAGGCAGCGGCTTCCCCGCCTCGACAACGATGTCGACGCCTTTGCCGGGTTCAAGATCGGCTCCAATATACTCGCTGTCTTCAGGTGCGAACTGGCGCAGTGAGCCGTTGACGTCCATCGAGCCGAGATCAAGAATCCTTGGGCGATTTCCCCCGTAAAGCTCAACTGCTGCGCGGCCAATTTCTAGTGCTGTATCGTGCATGGCGCAGGTATTAACCTAATGATCATCAGAAATTTCGCATCCTCGCTGTTATAGCGTCTGGCGCGGGTGCTTACGATTAAATATGGAATCGAACATCCGATTGGCGATCATTCGCAAAGAGCGCAAGACCAAATTCTGTCCGCATTGTAACGATTTGAGCAGATGGCCGAAATCATGCCGGACGCTGGATCGGTCATCGAGAGATTGATAAACCTCCCAGAACCGATCCGTACCAAGCACCGATGGCATCAGAAAGACACCATGATAGCCAAAGCTTTCGGAAGGATCACCGCTGCGTTCTGCAGAGAAGGCATCGGCGAGTGCAGCGGGGGCGAATCGCATCCCCTGACCTTCCAGAAAAGCGCGATTGCTGCGACAGATAGCGACGTCTTCAGGATGATGAATTTCAAAGTCGGACTGGAGGCACGCTTTCATCATGCGGTGGCTGCGGAGCGAGAACCCCCCATTGCCGACATTGTAGCCATCGGAAAACTGAGGCCAGCTTGCGCCTACATAATCGTAATCCAGAAACTCCGGACGCCAGCGGGCGGGATCGATGATGTGCCCGTCCCATTGCACCACGAGGCAGTGATCGGTCTCGATGAAGTCGACCAATTTGCGGAGCATGAAGTCTGAATAGGCCATCGCGGATTCGAGCTTCGGGATATCGACTATGCGCATAGCGGTGTTCAGGTCCTGGGCGACCACCTGTCCAGCATCGGTGAACAGCACTGCGTCGGCGAATTGGGCGTAAGCCATGCATTTTTCCATCGCCTGCAATGTGGCGGCTACGTTTGTCGAGCTGACAGCACAAAGCGTCACTGTTGGAAGCGGCAGGCGCTGCTTGGGAGGGCTGGGCAATAGGCCGGTGTCGGACATCTGAATATACCTATAGATCCAGGACGAACTGTTCGCTGTATGGGCTTAGGAATGGGTGATGGAATTGATCCGGCGTGCGGCCGTCTGGACTAGCAGCGATGTTCCAGCGGTTCTGCAGGGCTTCGAGTTCTCGCGCCAGTCGTTCAGAGCCAGTGCGGTCGCGGTCAAATCCTCGAGAAACCGATTCATGATGCACCAGCCTGGCGCGCGGTTCGTAAAGTGACTTCCAGCCACGCCCGTTCAACTTCATGCACAGATCCACGTCATTGAAGGCTACGGCAAAGTTTTCCGCGTCGAAGCCTCCCACTTCCAGGAAACGCTCGCGCTTCACGACAAGGCATGCAGCCGTCACCGCAGATACGAATTGGGGAAGGGCGTGGCGGTGGAAATAACCCTCTTCATCGGGATCAAGAAGGCGGTGAGCGTGCGCTGCGCCGCCGCCGATGCCCAGCACCACACCTGCATGTTGAACCCGTCCATCGGGATATAGCAATTGGGCACCAACTGCGCCGACTTCCTCGCGCATGGCCTGGCGTGCCATGATCGTGAGCCAATCGGGATCGTCGATCTCGATATCATTGTTGAGGAAGCAGAGGAGTTCGCCCTGCGTTTGCTCCACGGCATTGTTGATGAGCGCGGCGAAATTGAAAGGGCCTGGGATCGTCAGAACACGTGCGAACGCCAGTTCAAGCCGGTTAAGGTATGCGAGCGTTTCAGGATCGTCACTTCCGTTGTCGATCACGATGATGTCGAGCGGTTTCGGATAATCGGTGCGGGCAAGGCCATCGAGACAAGCCTGCAACAGATCATGCCGGTTGCGCGTGGGGACGATTACGCTGACGATCGGCAAATGTTCGCGTTGTTCCAGCGTAAGTGTTGGCGGCACCGGCCTGCGGGGCATCGGGCGCGCACGGCGATGATGGAGAATGCGGGGAATGTGCAAAGGCGGTTGGGGACCGGCCTCCGCAGCCCTTTTGAACAGATCTCCCGACAGTTCGATTTCTGGCATATCGTGAATCCAACTCGCGTCGAAGCGGGCGATTGCGGCACCTGTGAGATAGTCGAAATACCCGAAAAGCTCGCTATTCCAATCAGGCTTGAGATGCGGACTGCCGCGTTCCCCAAGGTCGTCGTCAGCATAAATTATGCGAACAGTGGATGGAGCGGCCGCGGCGGCCTGACGATAAACTGATCCCGCACCCCGACATAGCCTGTCGCCGCTTTCCACTGGCAAAACCCAGAAGTCTGAATTGACTTCCTGCCTATACATGTCCCGCCACAGGTCGCTGACCGCGTTTGTTACAACTCGAACTTCAATCCCTTCGCGAGCGAGATCCTGCAGGGTTTCGTCAATCCCGTTGCCGGGGGTGACCACGGCGATAATCCTGGCCGGACTGCCTTCTGCAGCTCTTTCACTTTCGCAGATGTGTTTGGCGTGGCCGGTCGCTTTTGTAGGCAGGTTTTGCCTGCGCCATAGCTTAAAGGCGTGGGGGCTCTGACCCAATAGCGGGGCGAACAAAAGGCGCGAACGAAAACGTTTCCCACGAAGCCTTGCAACGATGGCCCGTGCGTAGCCAGAGGGGTTCAGCCACATCGCTTCCAGATGAACCAGCATCCTCAAACCGATCAGATGGGTCTTGTTTGCCCAACTGTACAATTTGCCCTGCTGGACAGTCGGTGATGTATGATGGCTCATCATTGCAAGGATGCCGTAGGCAGCTCCACTGCGCAACGAAAGAGAGTAAGCAGAACTGATAACAACCGCCTGATCTGCGAGCGAACTCCTGTGCCGCGCAGCGAAGCATTTTTGGAACGCGAGTGGTTGTCATGCGCAGAATTGCGCACATGGATAGCCGCATGAAGCAGTAATTTGCGCGGCGCATCCCTCTTGACCGGCGAAGCTGGCGCAGGTTTGCCTGCCATGCGAAGCTAGTGATTATTTTACCTTCCCCTGACATAGCGCCGCAATGGTGAACACTAGCCCCAACTCTCCCACCGGCCACTCCGGCATAACACCTGTGCTGTTGGTGATCGGTACGCGGCCGGAGGCAATCAAGATGTTGCCTCTTGTCCGTATCTTGCGGGGCTTTACCGGCATCGACCTGAAGGTTGTTACGACCGGTCAGCACCAGGAGATGTTGGACCAGGTGTTCGCTGCGTTCGCGGAGCAGGCCGATATCGCACTCAATCTCATGACACCGGGCCAGACATTATCCCAGATTACCGCCCGCGTGATGCATGAAATGGAAGCACTGATAGCCGAGCATCAGCCGGGCCTGGTGCTGGTGCACGGTGACACCACCAGCGCGATGGCGGCGGGCCTCGCCGCTTTTTATGCCAAGGTGCCGGTAGGCCATGTCGAGGCAGGCTTGCGCAGCCATGATATTGCCCGTCCCTGGCCCGAAGAATATAACCGCATTTCTATCGACGCAGTGGCGCAGCTCCTATGGGCACCCACTAGGGGCGCAGCACAAAACCTGCGGAACGAACGTCCGGGCGAGCGGCATATCGAGGTGACCGGCAACACCGGGATCGATGCCTTGCTGCATGTCGCAGAAAGGTTGAACGAAGACGAGCTTCACTCGCTGCCCCTCACGCTTGACCCGTCGAAGAAGCTCGTGCTGGTCACCGGGCACCGGCGCGAAAGCTTTGGCGACGGTTTCGATCGCATTTGCGATGCGCTTCTGGCAATCGCAGCGCGCGGTGATGCGCAGATCGTCTATCCTGTCCACCTCAATCCGCAGGTGAAAGGCGTGGTGGAAGCGCGGCTGGGCAACACCAGCTCGGTGCACCTGATTCCGCCTGTCGACTATGTTCAGATGGTGGCGCTGATGCAGGCCTCGCATATCGTTCTTACCGATAGTGGCGGGATACAGGAAGAAGCGCCCGCGCTGGGCAAACCGGTGCTGGTAATGCGCGAGGTGACAGAGCGGCCCGAAGCTATCGAAACCGGTGTTGCCAGCCTTGTTGGCACAAACACAGCGACGATCACGCAAGCCGTTGACCGCTTGTTGACGGACGAAACCTATTACGCCAGCCGGGCACGATCGGTATTCCCCTACGGCGACGGCACCGCATCCGCGAAAATTGCGGCCAGCATCGACGCATTTTTGAAAGCGACCGTCTGATGAAAGTCTGCACCGTAGGCCTGGGCTATATCGGCCTCCCCACCGCAGCCATGCTGGCCAGTCGCGGGCACGAGGTGATCGGCCTTGATGTGAACGAAAGTGTCGTTGCTGCCGTGAACGAGGGGCGCGCGCATTTTCAGGAGCCTGACCTGCAGATGCTCCTGTCGGCTTCTGTAGATACAGGTCGCCTGCGTGCGACAACCACGCCTGAACCAGCCGAGTTCTTCCTGATTGCCGTGCCTACGCCGATGGTAAACGAAGGGCCGGACATGACCTATGTCGAGGCGGCCGCCCGTACCATCGCGCCGGTGCTGGAAAAGGACAATGTGGTGATCCTGGAGAGTACATCTCCCGTGGGTTCGACGGAGCGATTGGCGGAGATCTTGGCCGAGGAACGACCGGATCTGACCTTCCCGCGATACCGAGACGAGGACCGCGAAGTGGACGTGGCGCTATGCCATTGTCCCGAGCGCATACTGCCGGGCCAGATGCTGCGCGAACTCGTTTCCAACGATCGCATCATCGGCGGCATGACATTGGCCTGCGCCAATAAGGCTGCGCGGCTCTACCAAAGCTTCGTCATGGGCACCTGCTATGTCACGGACAGCCGCGTGGCAGAGCTTTGCAAGCTTTCCGAGAATGCCTATCGCGACGTGAATATCGCCTTTGCCAACGAGCTTTCCATTATATGTGACAAGCTGGGCACGGATATCTGGCAAGTGCGCGAACTGGCCAACCAGCACCCTCGGGTGAACATACTGATGCCCGGCGCGGGTGTGGGTGGCCATTGCATCGCGGTGGACCCGTGGTTCATCGTTTCCAGTGCACCGGAGGAAGCGCGCCTGATCCGCACCGCGCGGATAGTGAATGACGACAAGCCGCACCGCGTGGTGACGCAGGTGCGTAAGCTGGCAGACCGATTCAAGGTTCCGACGATTGCGTGCTACGGCATCACCTACAAGCCCGATGTTGACGACGTGCGGGAAAGCCCTGCGCTGGAAATCGTCGAGCAACTCGCGAAGCTGGAGGGGGCACAGGTATTGGTGGTGGAGCCGAACCTGGATGCGCTGCCGCCATCGCTGGCGGCGCATGGCAATGTTCGGCTGGTCAGCAGCGATCAGGCGCGAGATGCTGCCGACATCGTCACCTTCCTTGTTGGCCACCGCCAGTTCAAGCGGTTGGAAGGCGATAGCTATCTGTCGAAGGCTGTGGTGGATACCACGGGCATGTTCTCAACCCGAAAAGCCAAAGCTGTGGAACGGGACTGACAGCCCGGAAATTCTAGCTGTCGTAGTCGTCCAGCTCGTCACCCTGCACGTTTACCACATGCACCAGATTGGTGGCCCCTGCCTGCCCGAACGGCACGCCCGCCAGCATGGCGATACGCGCACCTTCGCCGACAAATCCGTGGCGCAGAGCCATACGCTTGCCCTTGGCGATCATCTCTTCAAAGCTGCCGATATCCTTGGTGGCAACCGGGTGGCCGCCCCACAGCAGGCACACGCGCCGTGCAACCTGCATCGACGGGGTTAGCACAATTACGGGAACGGCAGGGCGTTCGCGCGACACGCGTCGCGCGCTGCTGCCGGAACTGGTGAATACGGCAATCGCGCTGATATCTACCGTATCGGCAATCGTCATGCAGGCATGGGATAGTGCATCGGCCAGCGTGGCATCGGGCGGAGTTTCAAGCATACGGACGCGCTGTTTATAGCCGTCGTCCTTCTCCACCTGCCGGGCGATGGAATCCATCATCAGCACGGCTTCTTCAGGCCAGTCGCCCGCCGCGGTTTCCGCGCTCAGCATCACGGCGTCGGCGCCGTCATACACGGCGTTCGCCACGTCGGAGACTTCGGCGCGGGTGGGGGCCGGGCTTTCGATCATGGATTCCAGCATCTGTGTGGCCACGATCACCGGCTTGCCTGTCAGGCGTGTCTTGTTGACGATCTTCTTTTGCAGCGGCGGGACTTCCTGCGGCTCCAGCTCCACGCCCAGATCGCCGCGCGCCACCATGATGCCGTCCGCCATTTCGATGATCTCGTCCAGACGGCGGATGGCCTGCGGCTTCTCGATCTTGGCACACAAGGCGCCCCGCCCGTTCATCAGCTTGCGCGCCTCGGCAAGGTCATCGGGGCGCTGCACGAAGGAAAGGCCGATCCAGTCGGCGCCGTGCTCCATAGCGAAGGCCAGATCGCGGCGATCCTTGTCCGTCAGGGCGGGAATGGGGATTTCGGCATCGGGCACGTTCACGCCCTTGCGATCCGAGATCACGCCGCCGACCTCTGCCTTGCAGGTGATCTCGCCATTGCTGACGGAGGTAACCCGCAAACGAATCTTGCCATCGTTCACCAGCAGGCGCTGCCCCTCTTCCACGACATGGAAGATTTCGGGATGTGGCAGTTCTACGCGGGTGGCATCGCCAGGTTCGCCCACTCGATCAAACTTGAATGTCGCGCCATGGGGGATGATGGCGCGCCCGTCCTTGAAGC
>JBASBA010000414.1:0-17819 GCA_049650885.1 Alteraurantiacibacter sp.
ATGAAGAACAGATCCACCGCCAGATACCCTTTTCCCGCAATCGCAATGCCGGCAGCCGGCATCCAGTCGGTGAGCGACAGGCGTGCGTGGTAAAACACCACGAACCACGCTGCGATCCCACGCAGGCCCGTTAACGCGGCAAGATGGGGCATACGCTTTCGCGGTGAGGGAATCGGCGGCGCGATCATGCAGGCGTGTTCGTTGCCGCGCGTCCCGGTTGCCTGTTTTGCAACCACGGACGGTTCTCCACCTGCGTGCCGTTCCAATCGCGCTTCATCAGGCTGTAGAAGGCGATTTGCAGACCCAGCAGCATGAACATGAAAGGCTGGTAACCAACACCCACGAATGCCGCGCCGACGAGGTAGACTGCCTGCCCGTTCTGCAGCGCGGTCGCCAGGGCGTGCCAGCGTTTCTCCTGCGGGTCTTCGCTGTTTCTGTAGCGTCGGCGGATACGCTCCATGTGCAACAGACCCAGACCTTGCAGCACGGCCCAGATCAGGAAACCGGGATAGCCCTGCTCTCCCAACACTTCGAAAAAGGCGGAGTGATAGGCGCGCCCCTCATCGGTCACTTCTTCGTAAACCACCGTCTCGGTATTGCCGACCTCTACCGTGTGACGCATGTCGTACGTAAAGCTGTTGCCGAGGAATGCGTCGAAGCCGCCGCCCAATGGATTTTCCTGCACATATTCCAGCGTCCAGACCCACACCGCCACGCGGGTGGAGGCGGATTCGTCCGCCTGGTATTGGGTGATGGTGGTCATCCGTTCGGTATAGCTTGCCGGCAGGAACGGCAGCGACGCCAGCAGGGCAACGCTGGCAACTCCGGCATAGGCAAACCGGTAGCGCGCAGTTCGCAGCATCAGGATGCCCAGCACTGCGATGCAGACAAGGCCCGTGCGCGTCTGCGTACCGATCGGCACCAGCAAAGCGGCAAACACCAAAGCCGCCGCGAACAGCATGGCCAATTTCCGTTCTGTAAAAATGGTGCCGTGGCGGGCCACCCAGATAATCAGCGGGATCATGGCGATGGCCACGGTGGACAGGGTGGAGCCTTCGTAGAGGCCCGAATTGTCCTGCACCAGCGATACCAGCGTGCCGTATCCGCCGCCAGAAAGCACGGTTTTGATGCCCGCAGAAATGATGATCGACGCTGCCGACAGCACCATCACCAGCGCCGCTGCCTCCAGTCGCAGCTTGGTTCGCAGGGTCAGGGGCAGAAACGCGGCGAAGAACAGGCTTTTCCAGACCCAGTCCCATTTTTCGGCCGCAGGCTCCGGAAAATCAGCAGTCAAAGTCGTATAACCGCACCACAGCAACAAGGTTACAATCAGCCCCTGTCGCAAGGAAAAACTGCTGCCCTTCTTGCTGTCCAGCAACACATATCCGGCAAATGCGGCAATGAAGCAGAGCATGGAGAGGGAAATGCTGGTGATGACACCATAGCCTACCTTCTGCGGCGCAACGATATCGACATAGATATACAGCAGCACCCACAAAAAAGGGCGGCGAAAGCCCATTGCCACAACGGCGGCCACAAACGCCAGAAGGACAAGGTCACGCATCCCGCGCGCTATCCTTATCCTTCAACCACGGCTTTTCCGGTTGCAGCAGCGCGCCGTCATCCTCATCAAGGTCGACGCGAAACAGCAGGCGCCAGCAGGCAAGCAGGATAAGCCCGTGCGTCAGCGCTATGGAGAAATAGTCGATCAACGGTGATGCGTCCTCGCGTACGAGCAGCCGCTTTAGGACCAAGCTATTGACGCGCCGTTAAGCCTGTTGTGGCAAGGCAATGGCCGATGACACGGATCTTGCACATACTCGATCACTCACTGCCGATGCACAGCGGTTACACCTTTCGCACCCGCGCGATCATGCGCGCGCAGCAGGGGCTGGACCTGGAGGTGCGAGGCATCACAGGGCAGCGGCACGTGGAACCCGGTCCGGCCACCGAAATCGTCGACGGGCTGACTTTTCACCGCACGCCGGGGCAATCCGCAGGCCTGCCAGGAATCAGGGAATGGCGCGAGGTGCAGGCGCTGTCTGAGGCCATCGTCGCACTGGCCGGTGAATGGCGGCCCGATATTCTGCACGCCCACTCTCCCGCCTTGAATGGTCTTGCCGCGATCCAGGCTGGAAAACGCCTAGGCATCCCGGTCGTCTATGAAATACGCGCCTTTTGGGAAGATGCCGCGGTCGGCAATCTGTCGGGCACACAAGGGTCTTTCAAATACCGCCTTACCCGTCATCTGGAGAATATCGCCGTGCGCGGCGCCGATGCCGTGATGACGATATGTGAAGGGTTGAAAGCCGATCTGGTCTCGCGCGGCTTTGTGCCTGACAAAATCGGCATAATGCCCAACGGCGTGGATCTGACCACCTTTGGAAAGCCAGCGTCGCGCGACGAGACGCTGGCGCGGGAACTTGGCATTTCGCCGGGCCCCGTCATCGGTTTTATCGGCAGCTTCTACGATTACGAAGGGCTGGACGATCTGATCGCTGCCATGCCCATGCTGGTGGAACGCCATGCCGGTGCGCAGCTGTTGCTGGTGGGCGGCGGCCCGATGGACGCCGATCTGCGCGCGCAGGCTGCGGCGTCACCGGTTGCGAATCGCATCCACTTTGCCGGTCGCGTTCCCCATGACGAAGTGGAGCGTTACTACGCCCTCACCGATATCATGGCCTATCCGCGCAAGCGAAGCCGGCTGACCGATCTGGTCACCCCGCTAAAGCCGCTGGAGGCCAATGCCCAGATGCTGCTGGTTGCGGCCAGCAACGTGGGCGGACACCGCGAACTTATTCGTGACGGGAAAACAGGCGTGCTGTTCGCGCCGGATGATCCCGCAGCATGCGCTACGGCGTTGGCCAATCTGATCGACAGAAAAGGTGAATGGGACGCCATCCGCAAGACAGCGCGGCAGCATGTTCACACCCATCACGACTGGGCCACAAACGCACAGCGTTATCAGGTCGTTTACCTTCGTTTGCTAGGCGCATCCGGCAATATCCGTACGGCCGCCGCTGCCTGAAAACAGCAGCGACAGATGCTGGCGGACGGCACAGGAACAGGATTGGCACGTGGCAACAAGCCCGCAGCACATTGATTTCGAGATGCAGGCGCCTGCCTCCAGGACAGGCAAGCCACCGATTATCCAGAATCCCGCATTCGCGTGGATCATGGCCCTGTGGTTTGCCGCATTGCTGGGTATTGGCAGCCTGATCCTGCCCGTGGCTCTGCTGGAAAATGCAAGCAGCGCCAGCGGCCTTGCCACAGTTCTGCCAATGGCCGCCCCGCCGCTGGGATCGTCTGCACAGCTTCTGGTAGCGTTGGCGACCACGATCCTTGGCGGCCTGATGGGGTTGGCCTGCGCGAGGCGGATTGCAAAACCCA
This sequence comes from Alteraurantiacibacter sp., assembly GCA_049650885.1. Classification (GTDB taxonomy): domain Bacteria; phylum Pseudomonadota; class Alphaproteobacteria; order Sphingomonadales; family Sphingomonadaceae; genus Alteraurantiacibacter. The sequence goes on from JBASBA010000414.1 coordinate 3,391, forward strand.
GGCACAGGCAAATAGACCCTGTCTCAGACCTTGCGCGCAAAAGTTTCGATCCCGAAGCTGGCGACGACAATTTCGACATCGACAGCCACGATGATTTTCCGCCCCCTTCAGGCCGCCGCCGGTCGCTGGCGATCGAGGCCGACAATCCGGAAGATTATCTCGACATCGTCCCGCTGCCAGGTGCGTTTACCGAGAAATTTCATGCCGAGGACAAGGAGCCGGAACCGGAAATTGCGTTGGTAGAGGAATTCGAGAGCGAGGAGCATCCTCATACTTCTCGAACCGATGCACCGGCAGAGGCACCCTTGCAGGAAGAGGCTGCTGAGAAGGGGCAGCCTTTATATCTGGACCGTGCAGATGAACTGGTCGAGGAGGATACCTCGACACAGCCTTCTCTCGACACATCATTCACCGAAGAATTCGCGCCTGACAGCCAACCTGCCGAGCCTTTGATCGATATTGCCTGTAGCGAGGCCGTTGACGAACACGACGGTACCGCAATCGGGATTGTTAATGACCCGGCATCCACCATGAAGGTGGATAAAGAGGAAAATCTCATGTCCGACATGCAGATGTACGAAATCCCGAATGCGCCGCAGCCCGTATCTGAAACTCTGTCACGACACGTCAGTCCGCATGAAGACGGGTCGCATGATGATGGCCCGCTTGACGATGGCCCGCTTGACGATGGCCTGGTGCAGTTGGTTCAGCGCCTCGCCCTTACGCTGGATAGGCATCGCGAATGGAGCGCCGAGCAGGCAGAGCGCAAGGCGCGGAATGCCGCCGATGAGGAAGGTGCGCAAGCGCTGGTGCCGAAAAGGTTCGATCCCGCAGTCGCAGACGAAGCTGCACAGGCAACAGCCGCGTATTTTGGCAGCCAACCCCGACCCCAGCCGGAGCCTTTGGCTCAGGTAACGCAGTCCGCCGAGGGTGTATCACGCGAGCGCGCCGAACCCACTGCTCTGTTTCCCGACCAGAGTAGCGCGTCCGCCGAACCGCGGGCCGAACCTCCCAAGCCGTCGAACGACGACAACGAGCGGGCTTTGCGTGAGGCGTTGATGAATCTGCAGCGTATGGCGAAATAGCGGGGAAACCCAATCTTTCGCCACGGCAAGCGATTTTGCGATGCGCGAAACCTTGCAAAAATTCCTTCCTGTCGCCATGACCGCATCTCGCGTAATTTTCGTGCAGCGCCATGCTGTTGATTCGCGTTTCGTTACCGATGAAATCGGTTTCGGGGCGTGTCATTCTTCCGCCCGGACCTTGCACGCGAGACAGGAAGTTTGAAGATTGACCGAGTATCCCGTCACCCAGGGTCTGTACGATTCCGTAAATGAACACGACAATTGCGGCATGGGTTTCGTGGCCCATATCAAGGGCCGGGCGTCGCACGACATCATTTCGCAAGGTCTTGAAATCCTTGCCAATCTCGATCATCGCGGTGCAGTGGGTGCAGATCCGCTTCTGGGCGATGGTGCGGGCATTCTGATCCAGATACCGGACAAGCTTTACCGCCGATGGGCTGACAGCGAGGGGCTGACCCTACCCCCAGCAGGTGAATACGCCGTCGCCATGTGTTTCATGCCATCACAGGACGATGCACGCGATTTCATCACCGCGCAGTTTGAAAAATTCATCGCCAAGGAAGGCCAGCACCTGATTGGCTGGCGCGATGTGCCCTCCACACCGGAGGGACTGGGACATGCCGTCCTCGAATCGATGCCGGTCATTCGCCAGTGCTTCATCGCCCGCGGTGACAATTGCGCCGATCAGGATGCGTTCGAACGCAAGCTGATCGTGATCCGCAAGCAGACACAGAACCCGCTGAAGGAACTGGCCGAAAAGCACGAGATGCCGGGTCTTGAAAAGCTGTACATGCCCAGCTTCTCCAGCCGCACTGTGGTTTACAAGGGCCTGCTGCTGGCCAATCAGGTAGGCAGTTTTTACGACGATCTGCGCGATCCCGATTGCGAAAGCGCGCTGGGACTGGTGCACCAGCGTTTCTCCACCAACACCTTTCCCAGCTGGCGTCTTGCCCAGCCGTTCCGCCTTGCCTGCCATAATGGCGAGATCAACACGGTGCGCGGCAATGTAAACTGGATGAATGCGCGCCGCCGCACGATGGAGAGCGAGCTGTTCGGCTCGGACCTCGACAAGCTGTGGCCCATCGTGCCGCATGGCCAGTCTGACACCGCCTGCCTGGACAATGCGCTGGAACTGCTTTTGTTGAGCGGGTATTCCCTTGCCCATTCGATGATGATGCTGATCCCCGAAGCGTGGAACGGCAATGATCTGATGGATCCCAAGCGCCGCGCATTCTACGAATATCATGCCGCGCTGATGGAGCCGTGGGACGGCCCCGCCGCCGTCGCCTTCACCGATGGCCGCCAGATCGCCGCCACGCTGGATCGCAACGGCCTGCGCCCTGCGCGCTATTGCGTGACGAAGGACGACCTCGTCTGCCTCGCGTCCGAAAGCGGCGTGCTGCCTTTTGGCGAGGAGGAGATCACCCGCAAGTGGCGTCTGCAACCGGGCCGTATGCTGCTGATCGACCTTGAAGAGGGCCGCATCATCGAGGACGAGGAGCTGAAGGCCGACCTCGCCAATGCGCAGCCCTACGAGGAATGGCTGGAGGCCGCGCAATACAAGCTGCGCGATCTGGACACGATCGAGGTCGATCAGGACGCCGTGCAGGAACATGCCGTCAGCCTGCTAGATCGCCAGCAGGCCTTTGGCTACACGCAGGAAGACATTTCCCGTTTTCTGGAGCCTATGGCCGTGAACGGAGACGATCCTATCGGCTCGATGGGCACGGACACGCCGATTGCCGTACTGTCCAGCCGCAGCCGCCTGTTGTACGATTATTTCAAGCAAAACTTTGCCCAGGTTACCAACCCGCCGATCGATCCGATCCGCGAGGAATTGGTGATGAGCCTGCTGACCATGGTCGGCCCGCGCCCCAACCTGCTGGGTCAGGAAGCCGGCACGCACAAACGCCTGGAAATCAGCCAGCCGATCCTCACCAACAGGGGCATGGAAAAGATCCGCTCTGTCGAAGCCAGCCTCGACGGTGCGTTTCGCACTGCCACCATCGACATAACCTGGGACGTTGAATCGGGTGCCGATGGCCTGGAAATGGCGATCAAGGAAATGTGCTGGGCCGCGACAGAGGCCGTGCTGCAGGACAAGAACATCCTTATCCTGTCCGACCGCAAGCAAAGCCCGGACCGCATTCCCATGCCCGCCTTGCTGGCGACCGCCGCCGTGCACCACCAGCTGGTGCGACAGGGCCTGCGGATGCAGACGGGCATCGTGGTGGAAACAGGCGAAGCGCGCGAGGTGCATCACTTCTGCGTGCTGGCAGGTTACGGCGCGGAAGCGATCAATCCCTACCTCGCATTCGAAACGATGGAAGACCTGCGCGCACGCAAATTCCCCGAACTGGATGCCGCCGAGGTCGAGAAGAATTACATCAAGGCCGTGGGCAAGGGCATTCGCAAGGTGATGTCCAAGATGGGCATCAGCACCTACCAGTCATACTGCGGAGCGCAGATTTTCGACGCTGTGGGCCTCTCAACCAAGTTCGTGGATGCGTATTTCACCCGCACCGCCACCACGATCGAGGGCATCGGGCTGGAACAGGTCGCGCAGGAAACCGTGCGCCGCCATGCTGCCGCCTATGGCGACAATCCCATTTATCGCAACATGCTGGATGTGGGCGGTATCTACCAATACCGCCTGCGCGGCGAGGAGCACGCCTGGACCCCTGCCAACATTGCCCAGTTGCAGCACGCCGTGCGCAGCGAGCAGGGCGCCGACGCGCAAGAGCGGTACAACGAATACGCCAGGTCCATCAACGAGCAGGCAGAGCGGTTGCTGACCATTCGTGGCCTGATGGAACTGAAGAACGCCGACGAAGCGATCGACATTTCTGAAGTCGAAAGCGCCGAGGAGATCGTAAAGCGCTTCAGCACCGGCGCGATGAGCTTTGGCTCCATCAGCCATGAAGCGCATTCCACGCTGGCCATCGCCATGAACCGCATCGGTGGCCGTTCCAACACCGGCGAAGGTGGGGAGGAGCCGGAACGCTTCGTACCGATGGACAATGGCGATTCCATGCGCAGCCGCATCAAGCAGGTGGCATCGGGCCGCTTTGGCGTGACCACGGAATATCTCGCCAATTCGGACGATATCCAGATCAAAATGGCGCAGGGCGCAAAGCCTGGCGAGGGCGGGCAGTTGCCGGGTCACAAGGTGGACAAGCGCATCGGTGCCGTTCGCCATGCGACACCGGGTGTAGGTCTGATCTCTCCGCCGCCCCATCACGATATCTACTCGATCGAGGATCTGGCCCAGCTGATCCATGATCTGAAGAATGTGCAGCCTTCCGCGCGCATCTCGGTAAAACTGGTGTCCGAAGTGGGCGTGGGCACAGTGGCCGCTGGCGTATCGAAAGCGCGCGCCGACCATGTGACTATTTCGGGTTACGAAGGCGGTACGGGTGCTTCTCCGCTTACCAGCCTGACACATGCCGGTTCTCCGTGGGAAATCGGCCTTGCCGAGACCCAGCAGACCCTGCTGCTGAACGATTTGCGCAGCCGTATCGCGGTGCAAGTGGACGGCGGGCTTCGTACGGGCCGCGATGTTGCCATCGGTGCATTGCTGGGTGCTGACGAGTTCGGCTTTGCCACTGCCCCGCTGATCGCGGCGGGCTGCATCATGATGCGCAAGTGCCACCTCAACACCTGCCCCGTGGGCGTTGCCACACAAAATCCTGAGCTGCGCAAGCGTTTCGTCGGGCAGCCGGAACATGTGATCAATTACTTCTTCTTCGTCGCCGAAGAACTGCGCGCCATCATGGCCGAAATGGGCTTCCACACGGTGGAAGAGATGATCGGCCGCGTCGACAAGATCGATATGAACCGCGCCATCCGCCACTGGAAGGCCGACGGCGTCGACCTGTCGAAGCTGTTGCACAAGGTAGAGCTGGCGCCAGACGTGCCCCTGTGGAACCACCTGTCGCAAGATCACGGCCTGGAAGTGGCGCTGGACAACACATTGCTGGCCGATTGCAAGAACGCAATCGAGACGGGCGAGGCGGTTCAGCTGTCCTATCCCATCCGCAATCTTAACCGTACTGCGGGCGCAATGCTCTCTGGCCGGATTGCCAAGGCGCACGGCCACAAGGGTCTTCCGGTCGACACCATCCGCATCAACTTCACCGGCACCGCCGGGCAAAGCTTTGCCGCATGGCTGGTGCATGGTGTCACCCTCGATCTGGTGGGCGATGCCAATGACTATGTCGGCAAGGGCCTGTCCGGTGGCCGCGTCATCGTTCGCCCGCCCGAAAGCGTGAAGCGCGATCCGACGCAGAACATCATCGTCGGCAACACCTGCCTGTACGGCGCGATTTCCGGCGAGGCCTATTTCTGCGGTGTAGGCGGGGAGCGTTTCGCCGTTCGCAATTCCGGCGCGGTTGCAGTGGTCGAAGGCACAGGCGATCACGGCTGCGAATACATGACCGGTGGCGTCGTCGCCGTGCTGGGCAAGACCGGTCGCAACTTTGCCGCCGGGATGAGCGGCGGTATCGCTTATGTTTACGATCCCGATGGATCGTTCGAAAGCCGGTGCAACATGGCGCAGGTGGAGCTCCAGCAAATCGACACCGATGCAGACGATCCGGAAGGAACGGGCACCCCGCAACAGCGCCCCTCCACCGTGAACGATCTGGGCATGGGTGATCCGCTGTATCACGATGCAGCCCGCCTGAAGATCCTGCTGGAGCGGCACAAGCTGCACACCGGCTCTGCCCGCGCAGCCGAATTGCTGGCAGATTGGGACAATGCGGTGAAGCACTTCAAGAAGGTGATGCCGCAAGATTATGCACGCGCGCTAAAGCAGCTTGAGGCCGAGCGCGAAGAAGCCGCCTCGGTCGCGGCGGAATAAGGGCTACGAAGATGGGTAAAGAGACAGGCTTCCTTGAAATCGATCGCAAGGATCGCAGCTATGACGCGCCGGAAGACCGGCTGAAGCATTACAAGGAATTCATGATTCCGCACAGCGAGAATGGCCTGAAAAACCAGGCTGCCCGCTGCATGAATTGCGGTATTCCCTATTGTCACAACGGCTGTCCGGTGAACAACATCATCCCGGACTGGAACCACCTTGTTTACGAGGGCGACTGGAAAAACGCGCTGGAAGTCCTCCATTCTACCAATAACTTTCCTGAGTTCACGGGCCGCGTCTGCCCTGCCCCGTGTGAGGCAAGCTGCACGCTGAACATCACGGACGAGCCGGTGACGATCAAGAGCATCGAATGCGCGATCATCGATCGCGGATGGAAGGAAGGCTGGGTCAAGCCGCAGGTTCCCCACGAAAAGACCGGCAAGAGCGTGGCCGTGGTCGGCTCCGGCCCGGCAGGCATGGCCTGCGCGCAGCAACTTGCCCGCGCCGGCCATTCCATCACCGTGTTCGAGAAGAGTGACCGCGTGGGCGGGCTGATGCGTTACGGCATTCCCGACTTCAAGATGGAGAAAAGCCAGATCAACCGCCGTGCGGTGCAGATGGAGGCCGAAGGCGTCACCTTTCGCACCAGCACCGAGGTTGGCGTCGATATCTCGATCAAGAACCTGAAAGAGAATTTTGACGCCGTGGTGTTCTCCGGCGGCTCCGAACATCCGCGCAGGCTGGAAATTCAGGGCGCGGAGATGTCGGGTGTGCGTATGGCGATGGAATTCCTCACGCAGCAGAACAAGCGCAACGCCGGTGATGACGAAACCCGCGCTGCGCCGCGTGGTTCGCTGACTGCTACCGGCAAGGACGTGATCGTGATCGGTGGCGGTGATACCGGCTCGGACTGTGTAGGCACCAGCAATCGGCAGGGCGCGAAAAGCGTCACCCAGATCGAGATCATGCCCCAGCCCCCCGAAAAGGAGAACAAGCTGCTGACATGGCCCGACTGGCCGATGAAGCTGCGTACCTCTTCCAGCCATGAAGAAGGTGTAGACCGTGACTGGGCAGTCCTGACCAAGGAAGTCGTGGGTGAAGACGGTGTTGTTACCGGCCTGAAATGCGTGCGCGCTGACTGGTCCGATGGCAAGCTGACCGAGGTTCCCGATAGCGAGTTCACCTTGCCCGCAGACCTGATCCTGCTGGCGATGGGTTTCGTCCATCCGCGCAAGCAAGGCATGCTGGAACAAAGCGGTGTGCAGTTGACGGAACGTGGAAACGTGGATGCCAATGTGAAGGACTATCGCACATCGGACCCTGTGATCTATGCCTGCGGCGACATGCGCCGTGGCCAGTCGCTGGTCGTCTGGGCAATTCGCGAAGGGCGCCAGTGCGCTGCCTCCGTGGACGAGGCGTTGATGGGCGTGACCCAACTGCCGCGCTGATGAAGATCGTGGTGGGGACTGCATCCGGGCTGCCCGATGCCGGCCTCACCAATTTTCGATCTGCGAGATGACATCGCGCCTGAACTAGCTTCGGCGGGCCTTCACCAGGGCATACGTCATCATTCCAGTGATCGCGAGGGCGACCGCGAACCCCGCCCCAGCGCCCCAGATCATTCCGTCCGTTCCCGCCAGCCAGCCGCCCAACAACAGCCCCGCCAGTGGCAATATCAGCAGTAAAAAGCATCCTAGCGCAGCCATCTGCACGCCATAGCGCAATGCGATGAAACTGCACCCGCCGATCCGCGCGGAAATTTCATCAAACGGTAACACTGCTGCTGTGAGTCAGAGGCGAAGGGAATGCCATGGCGGACTTCAGATTCTATCTCGAGCGCGGCAACCGGCGCACTCGCGAAGTGCGTGTCGATTTGCCGGATGCTACCGTGGTTGGTCTCGTCGCCAAACGCATTGCGCGGCATTATGCGGCACGCGAGATCTGCTCGGGACAATTGCATATGGAACAGGATGTCACCGTGCTGGACTGCAACGATGACGTTGTCGCCCAATACCCGCTCAGCGCTTTTCTCAGCATCGACCAGACATCATAGCGCCGCCCGTTCATGCCACTCGTTCAGCGCAGGTCAAAGCGGGAAAGGTCACAAGCCAACGCGTTGATTTCATCGGAACCTTGCGCCTTCACATTCGCTGAGCCGATACGTGTCTGCCCTCAATTTTAGGTTGCGGCATGAGCCTATCTGGGCGAAAGCTTCGCTTCGAATTGGAGAATAACGTGATGTTTGGTCGTACGAAGCCTGATTCTTTAAATGCTGTAAGGTGGACGGGCCGTGTTGGTGCATGTTTGGCACTGGCCGCTTGCGCCGGAAATTCGCGCAGCGATTATGTTTCCTACGACACGGCGGGCTTCGGGCAGCCGGACGCCCCGACCATGAACCGCCTGACATCGGATTATCGCATCGCACCGCTCGACAAGCTTTCGATCAATGTGTTCCAGGTCGAGGAACTGTCGGGCACCTATCAGGTCGATCTTACGGGCAATATCGCGATGCCACTGGTTGGCAGCGTATCTGCCGCTGACATGACGACGATCGAGTTTCAGGAAGCGCTTACCGTTGCGCTTTCCGAACAGTATCTGCGCGATCCCGACGTGACCGTAGGGGTGATGGAGGCAACGGGCAGCTCCGTTACGGTCGAGGGTTCGGTGAACAATCCCGGCATCTATCCCACCTTTGGCGAGCTTAGCCTGCTTCAGGCGATCGCGCTTGGTGGCGGCCTTGATGAAAATGCCAATGCCGGTACGATTATCGTGTTCCGCCAGATCGACGGGCAGCGCATGGCAGCCGGTTTCGACCTTACCACGATCCGTCGTGGCGAATCGCCCGATCCGGCCATTTATCGCGGCGACATCATCGTTGTGGACGGCTCGCAGACCCGACAGACATTCAGGGACATTATCCAGACCGTTCCGCTGTTGAGCGTATTCCGGCCTTTCTGATCTGAAACTTCGGCCATTAGAGGGGTACGCAAACCACGGTTTGCCAGTCCGGTTTCGCATATTGAGGCGCGTGGACTTTCTCACCGAGCGTGTCGGGCAGGGTAAGTTCGGCGACGCCAGCCTACAGTTGCCAGTCGATAGTGCCGCGCCCGTGCCGCTCAAGAAAAGCGTTGGCCTGGGAAAACGGGCGTGATCCGAAGAAGCCCCTGTATGCCGATAGAGGGCTGGGATGCGGGCCTTTCAGCAGTAAATGCTCGGAATTTGCGCTGAGCTGCGGGATGCGCGCTGCCTTCCCCTGCGCGTGGACGCCCCACAGGATAAACACTGTCGGCACGTCTCGCCTGGCGACAGCTGCAACACAGGCATCGGTGATAGCCTCCCACCCCTTGCCCGCATGACTGCCGGCCTTGCCCTGGCTCACGGTCAATGTGTTATTGAGCAGCAGCACTCCTTGCCGCGCCCATTCCTCCAGATTGCCATGATCGGGCACTGCAATGCCCAGATCGCCCTCCATCTCCTTGAAGATGTTTTTCAGCGAGGGCGGCGGCGGTACGCCTCGGGGTACTGAAAAGCTCAACCCATGCGCCTGTCCGAGCCCATGATAGGGGTCTTGCCCAAGAATGACCACGCGCACGTCTTCCAGCGGCGTCAATTCCAGCGCACGAAGGCGAGAGCCGCGCGGCGGATAGATCACCTCGCCCGCGCCCTCCTCTGCCCGAAGCCAGCCGGCCAACTGGCGCGACTGCGGCGTATCAAGGGCCGGGGCAAGCGCAGCTGCCCACGCATCGGGTATCGAATCTGTCACTCGCCGAATGTCCTCCATCTGCGACGGCGATACGGGCTTGCAGTGGGCAGTGCCAGTGAGCCCTTCCCTCCCATCCCCAATCCGCCTAAGGCGACAGGCGATGACTGTACATTTTCATGAAGAAGACCTGCCCGCAGGCGTACTTGCCGATGGCCCCGTTGCCGTCGATACCGAAACCATGGGGCTGATCACCCCGCGCGACAGGCTTTGCGTGGTGCAGATCAGCGATGGCCAGGGGGACGAGCATCTCGTGCGCTTTGCCAAGGGCAGCAACTATGATGCGCCCAACCTGAAAGCGATTCTGGCCGATCCGGAACGGGTGAAAATCTATCACTTCGCCAGGTTCGATCTTGCCGCCATCGAATATTACCTTGGCGTGGTGGCAGCCCCGGTGTTCTGCACCAAGATCGCCAGCAAGATGACGCGCACCTATACCGATCGCCATGGCCTGAAGAATTTGACGGAAGAACTGCTTGGCGAAAGCATGTCGAAGCAGCAGCAGTCCAGTGACTGGGGTGCGCCCCAATTGAATGATGCGCAGCGCGAATACGCGGCATCCGACGTGCGCTTCCTCCACCGCCTGCGCGACATCCTGATAGAGCGGCTGGAAAGAGAAGACCGGCTGGAACTGGCGCAGGCATGCTATGATTTCCTTCCCGCTCGCGCGCGGCTGGATATCGCGGGTTGGGCAGACAAGGATATTTTCAGCCACGAGGCCTGATCTCGTGCATTAGGCATCTTGATGACCAACGCCGCCGACACGATGCGCAACAGGCGCCAGGCTTTCGCCGCACCGGGCAGCTCGCTCGACAGGATCGTGCGCGTGCTGGCGGTTGGACTGCCCGCGCTGGTGGGCGTGATCGCGGCGATGATGCTGATTACCCCGCTCTCCCCGCGTGGAGAAATAAGCTTCCTGCTTGATCGCAACAAGGTGGCAATCGCGCAAGACAGGCTGCGCGTCGATAACGCCATGTACCGTGGCCAGGATGGCGAAGGGCGGCCATTCTCTCTTGTCGCAGGCGAAGCGGTGCAGCAGAGCAATCTGGTGCCGCTGGTGCAGATGCAGGATATGACCGCCCGTATCGTGCTGACCGGCGGGCCGGCCGTGCTGACTGCGCCGCAGGGCGTTTACGACATTGACGACGAACAAATGGGCATACCCGGGATCGTGCAATTTACGGCGGCAGATGGTTATGAATTCGTGGCCCGCAACGTCACGATTGATTTGCCCGGTCGATCCCTGTTCGGGCAGGGCCAGGTTAGCGGTCAGATACCGGCGGGTACATTTTCTGCCAATTCCATGCGCGCCGATCTGCAGGAGCGCAGCTTTTCGCTGATTGGCGATGCACGTTTACGCATGGTGCCCGGACGCCTGCGCCTGCCCGCCGAAATGCAATGATGGAGCCAATGATGAAGTCCACCAACCAATCCCGGTATGCGTTTCCCAAGGTCGGGTTGGGCAAACTGGCCCTGCGCGGGCTGGTGGGTGGCCTGCTGGCAGGCGGTATCGCCGCCTTGTCTTTCGGATCGGTGGCTGGCGCGCAGGCTATCAGCGGCTTCAATTCCAACCAGCCGGTAAGCTATGCGGCGGATCGGATCGAGCTTCAGGATCGGCAGAACCGCGTCGTTCTGTCAGGTGATGTCGTGATTACGCAAGGCGATCTGCGACTTACCGCCGCACGCACCACCGTTGCCTATACCGACGCAGGATCGCTGCGTATCCAGCGCATCGACGCGACCGGCGGCGTTACCGTGGTGCGCGGCAGCGAACGCGCCAGCGGCAGTGCCGCAGTGTACGACTTCAATCGCCGGGTCATCGTGCTTTCAGGCAATGTCGCCCTTCGCCGCGGAGGGGATACGCTGGATGGTGGCCGCCTGGTGATCGATCTGAATTCAGGACTGTCCAGCGTGGACGGTGCGGGCAACACGGCCAGCGGACAACAAGGCAGGGTGTCTGGCACATTTGCCGTTCCCCAAAACGATTAAGCTTCGCCGGCTGCGGCGGACGAGAGGGTATTCAATTGGTTTATGGTCGCGAAAGCATCCTTGTAACGGGGGGTGCAGGTTTTCTGGGATCACACCTGTGCGATCGGCTGATCGCGGATGGCGCGCATGTGCTGTGTGTGGACAATTTCTTTACTGGCAACCACGCCAATATCGATCACCTGCATGGCAATCCGCAGTTCGAGCTGATCCGTCACGATGTGACCTTCCCGCTCTACATAGAAGTCGGGCAGATCTACAACCTGGCCTGCCCGGCCTCGCCAATCTATTACCAGCACGATCCCGTGCAAACCACAAAGACAAGCGTGCACGGCGCCATCAACATGCTGGGCCTGGCAAAGCGGACGAACGCGCGAATTTTTCAGGCGTCCACGTCCGAAGTCTATGGCGATCCAGCGGTCCATCCGCAGCCCGAAAGCTATTGGGGCAACGTCAACCCGATTGGCATTCGGTCCTGCTATGACGAGGGCAAGCGCTGCGCCGAAACCCTGTTCTTCGATTATTACCGCCAGCACGCGCTTGAAATAAAGGTGGCGCGCATCTTCAACACATACGGCCCGCGTATGCACCCGCAGGACGGGCGGGTTGTATCGAACTTCATCATGCAGGCGCTACGCGGCGAACCGATCACGATTTACGGCGATGGACAGCAGACGCGCTCTTTCTGTTATGTCGATGATCTGGTGGATGGCTTCGTGCGGTTCATGGCGACGGATGCGGATTTCACCGGCCCGCTCAACCTTGGCAATCCGAATGAGTTCTCAATGCTGGAGCTTGCCGACCTCGTGATCGAACTTACCGATTCGAAGTCCGACCTCGCGCGGGAGCCGTTGCCGCAGGACGATCCGAAGCAGCGCCAGCCGGACATTTCGCTGGCACAGGCCAGGTTAAATGGGTGGGAGCCAAAAACCCCGCTGCGCGATGGACTGACCAAAACCATCGAGTATTTCGACGGTCTGCTGAAAAACGGCCAGATCGACTGACCAGATCTACTAACTGACCTGCCTATCCGGCGCGCATCAATCTGCGCAGTTGGCTGACTGGAACAGGGCGAGCTCTTCATCATGGCCATCGCGGCGGTAGCGGTCGGACAGGCTCTCCAGCCGCGCGCAATCGAATGCTGCCCCCTTTGACTGCGCCAAGGCTATCGTCCTGGCCCAGTATGCGGGAGTTACCGCGTCATACGCACGGCCGAGAACATCGCTTTGCCAGCGGCCCGAGGACGCCAGCCTGTCGGCAAAAGCCTCACGCCCTTCGGACGATTTGATAAGGTCCGCGAGCAACAGGATTGCTGGCTCCCGCAATTCGCCCGTAGCGAGGAGGGCATTTATTCGCTGGGCAACGATAGTGTATTCGCCCTGCTCCAGCGCGGATTGTCCGCTGGCAAGCTGAGAGACGGGATCGCGCCATCCGCGCTGGCTCGCCGCGCGCAGCGCCGTGCGTGCAGTGTCGCTATCGCCGGCCTGAAGTGCGCCAAGCGCGAGCACGGACAGGCTTTCCGCCGGCATCGGCCTTAGCGCTATTTGCGCCACCGCCTCCTCCTGCGCGCGCGCGCCGTCACCAAGCAAAAGGGCAATCTTGCTTCGCTCACGCGCAGCATTACCACTCAGGCTGGCAGGCACCAGCGCCGCATATGTTGGTGAGAGGCGCGCCTGTTGATCGAGTTGCGCAAATATTGCGGCAACGGTTGCCGCCAAAACCACCAAGATAATGAAGATGCGCGCAATCATACGCCGGCTCTTCGGTTCTTGACGAGCAGCACGATCAGCACGGCAGCTACGCAAAGCAGCGTCTGGTTGCGAAGGGGGTAGTCCAAAGCGGATTGCATCGCGACAGCAGCAATTCCAGCGCCCGCCCCCAAACGGGGCCACCAGCTGTTCGGCGGTCCCTTCCTGAGGGTGGAGTAACCGCACCACGCGAGCCATAGTGCCGCAAGCACGAGGCCGATCAATCCGCTTTCAATCGCAAGCTCGATATAGTCGTTATGCGCCCGCCCTGCGCGGCGCGGCGATACGAATTCCAGCGATTCGTGCATCTGGAAAACATCGTCAAACGCGCCCATGCCCGCACCCATCGGCCAGTATTGCCCAGCGGCGTAAAGCCCGTCCTCCCACATTTCAGGACGGTCCGTTTCCATCGTGGTGGAAAATCGCGCGAAGCTGTCAGCCGCGCGTCCCCCGGTGGTGGCGGAAACGATTACGGCGCCCGCAACCAGGGCTGCCAATCCTGCGGCAACGCCAATCGCGGCGCGTCCTGTGCGCTGATCCGGCGACTTCCCTGTGAAACCCAGCACCAGTCGCAGGCCAAACAGGCCAATTGGCACGACCAGCAGTGCCATGCCTGTGCGCGACTGCGTGAGAATAGTGCCGATCGCCAACAGAACGGCGGCCGCCGCCCCTGCCATCAGGACGATGCGATTCTTGGGCAATGGCATTCCGCACAGCACGCACAGCGCGATCACCATGAACAGCGCCGTCGAGTTTCGATTGGCAAAAGTCCCGTAAAGCACATCCGGCACGGTACGCTCCGCGAACAACAGCGCGTATGTGTTGGCACCGGAAAGCTGCACTGCGCCCGGCACGAATGCCGCAATCGCGCCCGCCACGACTGTCCATCCCAGAAGCAGGCGGCTGTCGCGATCAAGAGTTTGGCCAATGATGATGATCGCCGCTGGAGCAAGCGTGCCGCAAAAGGCAACAACGCTCCGCATGGGGCT
>JBASBA010000415.1:0-2492 GCA_049650885.1 Alteraurantiacibacter sp.
TGGTTGTCGTTCATGTTAAACGCCATTTTTATTAACAGGGATATTTGAGAGGCCGGAGCTATCCAAACCCTTGATAACATTCGCGATGATATCGCCGCGCACCTGAACGAGGGCGCAACGAACCGCCGATCTGCGCTTCACACGCCCGTTGTCGCCACTACCGATGCCGATGCGCGGATCATGGTGTTGCGGGCCTTTGACAAGGCGAACTGGCGGCTGCGCTTTCACACCGATGCCCGTGCTCCGAAGGCTGCTGTGATCGGGAATGGCGCGCCGGTTGGCGTGTTGTTCTATGATCGCGAAGCGAAGCTGCAATTGCGCTGCCGGGGCAGGGGATGGATAGAGCGGGACACACCGCTGGCCGACGCCGCGTGGCAGGCCAGCGATAACTACGCCCGCCGCTGCTATTTGGGTGATGGGCCGGGCGCAGTGTCCGATACGCCCACATCCGGTCTGCCGGAGGAGTTTGAAGGGGTGAAGCCCAGCAATGCGCAGCTTGTCCCGGCGCGAGAGCACTTTGCCATCCTGCTGGTGGAGCTTGAGGAAGCCGATTGGTTCAACCTTGCCCATGACGGCCACAAACGCGCGATCTTCGATCTGAAGAGCGGAGATGGGCGCTGGGTGTCGCCCTGATAGCGGGTGCGATTCGCGATGTTTTCGGCGCGCTAATGTGGAACACCTGGAACACAGTCCTAAGGTGAAAAACCTGTAGGCCAAAAATGTCGCGTTTCTGCGGCTTTTAGGGCTTTTGAGAGTGCGAGGCATGGGCGGCGATGTGCCGCAATGTTGGATGTGTAGGGAAGGGGCCTAGCGCCGCTCGAACCCCTCGCAACCTTGCGCTTCCGCATCACTATGCTCGATCCGATCCACCTCTGCCGAAGGCGGGCCATCATGCATGGCGGCGATCATATCCTCCACGGCCTGTTCCTCCCCCTCCAAATGCGCCTCCACCGTGCCATCGGGCAAATTGCGCACCCAGCCCGCAACACCATGCTGGCGCGCGGCCCGCACCGTCCAGTCGCGGTAAACCACGCCCTGCACGCGGCCGTGGATGATGAGGTTGGTGGAGGTCATTTTCGTCTGCTTTGGTGAATTTGTGGAGAACACTCGAGCGTCCGCAATTGGGTTAGGCAGAGGACTTTGAAACGACGGTTTATAAACGCGTTAGGGTCTAAGTTGGCTTGCAATACCGGAGCCTTGTCCCGCCGCCAGCGGCGGCACTCTGGTTAGCATTGCACTTGTTCTCACAGTCCATTTAAGCTTACCAAAAGGAGCTGATACACTTCATCCGCGTCAAATAGCTCAGGGGGGAAATAAGAGTGGACACCATAGGAGTATACAGGAGTGGATCGATATTGACTCTTAAGTTTACCTTTTACTAAGTAGTCTAAAGCCATATCCGGCTTCGAAATTTCCGGGGGGAAACAATGAATATTCGAAGAGTTTTATGCCTTTTCTTAGCCAGTTCGGCCATCGGTGGCTGCAATTACATCGGTGGAAATACCCCGCTTTCCTCGCGACCAGCAGTCAGCCTGAATCAAGAACAAATGCTGCTTAGAGGGCTTCAAGACACTGGTTATATCTGCGACCCAGATTGTTATAGCTTTAACGCACAATTGGAAGGCGAAGATATCATGACTTTTGTTGATGCCGGCTTTAGCCTTTCTAACTACTATTGCGGAGAGTTTTTTCGGACAATTAGTCTCAAATCCAGACGTCGGCAAAACGCTGGTGATTTGAGTAATAACATCGGTGGAGCCGCGGCCACAGTCTTGGGTTTAGCAAAGGCTGGTTCTGGTATAACAGGTGGGGTTGCCGCTGGTTTCTCCTTCATCGAAAGCGGCTTCAACGACTACGACAGCGCTTTTTTAGTTACGACTGAGATCAATACAATTCAGGGACTAGTGACGGCCAGACAAGAGCAGGTCGCTCGTGAAACAAGGAGTAGCCCTCCGGCCAATGTCTTCCAAGCCGTAAGTGCAATTCAAAAGCACTCTGATGTTTGCACCTTCACCGGAATGCAAACTCTGCTGCAAAGTGCGGTGGTAGAACGTACGAATGATATACAGCTGGATTTGGATAAGGAATGAGCTCGTCACGTGCCTCCTGTCAAACCCTCTACAGAAATGCAAAATGTGACTGTGCAGACAAGAAATCGAGCAAACTCAGAACTCAGTGTAGTTTTCCTAGACGACGTCTGAACAAACAGTAAAGTTCTGCATGATGTCCGCAATCGGATCGTTAGCGGTCAGTCCGCTAACGACCCGATCACAGCAATTTATCGCGTCAGCTTCTTGTAAGCCACCCGCGTAGGCCGGTCCGCCGCATCGCCAAGACGGCGGCGTTTGTCTTCTTCGTAGGCCTCGAAATTGCCTTCGAACCATTCGACGTGGCTGTCGCCTTCGAACGCCAGGATATGCGTGGCGAGGCGATCCAGGAAGAAGCGGTCATGCGAGATCACCACGGCGCAGCCGGCGAAGTTCTCGATAGCC
>JBASBA010000416.1:0-3442 GCA_049650885.1 Alteraurantiacibacter sp.
CCATCAGTGTTTCACCCTCATCGAAATTTACGGTGGCGACCGTGCCGGATTTCTCAGCTCTCAGGATGTTTTCCATTTTCATGGCTTCCACCGTGGCTAGCGGCTGGCCCGCTTCTACGGCGTCGCCTTCTCCCACGTGCAATTTCATCAGCAGGCCGGGCATCGGGCACAGCAGCATCTTGGAGGTATCGGGCGGTACCTTCTCGATCATGTGATCTGCCAGTGGCGCAATCTTCGCGGGCAATACGCGCGCGGTGTAGCTGCGTCCGTGGGTGTTGATGTGCCAGCTTGGCCGTTTGCGTGTAACCCGCATCCCCAGCGGCGGGCCATCCGGCTGGGTGGCGCTGGCTGTGCGATTACCGGGAGACCAGTCAGTCGTCACATCGACCTTGTGACCATCCACGATCGCATTGCCCTCGCCCAGTGTTACCGTATGGTCCAAGCCGCCGATGCGGACGATCCAGGCCGGCGTTACCGGCTGCGGTCCGTCCAACTGGCCTGAAACCTGGCGCTGGCGCGATTGGTGCGCAAACTCGATGCCCGCTGCGACAGCCGCGATCACGCGGATGCGCTCCTCGCTGGCTACGGCGCCTTCAAAGCCTTCGGGATATTCCTCCGCTATGAAGCCGGTGGTGATGTTGCCGCTGCGAAAGCGCGGGTGTTGCATCAGTGCTGACAGGAAATCGACATTGTGGCCGAGGCCCGCCAGCTCGATCCCGTCCAACGCGCGCACCTGCAGATCGGCCGCCTCGTCCCGGTTTTCACCCCAGGTGATAAGCTTGGCGATCATTGGGTCGTAGAAGATCGAGACCTCTCCACCCTCTTTCACGCCGGAATCCACGCGCACTCCATCAACGCCGCGCAATTCACCCGACCACGGCTCTACCGGAGTGTCATAGCGCACCAGTCGCCCGGTGCTGGGCAAGAAGCCGCGGTAGGGGTCTTCGGCATAGATGCGCGTTTCGATGGACCAGCCATCGATGCCGATCTCGCCCTGCGTCATCGGCAGCTTCTCCCCAGCTGCAACGCGGATCATGTATTCCACAAGGTCGATGCCGGTGATCGCCTCGGTAACGGGATGCTCCACCTGCAGGCGGGTGTTCATTTCAAGAAAGTAGAAGCTCTCGCCGGTCGGGTCTGCGCCGCTGACGATCAGTTCCACCGTACCTGCGGAGTGATAGCCGACAGCCTGCGACAGCGCGACGGCCTGCTCGCCCATCTTGCGGCGCATCTCGGGCGTGACAAATGGCGAAGGGGCTTCCTCCACCACCTTTTGATGTCGGCGCTGAATGCTGCATTCCCGCTCGTTCAGATACAGGACCGTGCCGTGCTTGTCGCCCAACACCTGGATCTCGATATGACGCGGATCCTCAATGAATTTCTCGATGAATACGCGATCATCGCCGAAGGAATTCAGACCCTCGCGCTTGGTGGCCTCGAACCCTTCGTTCACATCCTTGTCATTCCACGCGAGGCGCATTCCCTTGCCGCCGCCGCCCGCGCTGGCCTTCATCATCACGGGGTAGCCGATTTCGTTGGAGACCTTCAGCGCCTCCTCGGTCGTATCGATGGCATCTTCTGATCCGGGCACGGTGTTAACGCCCGCTGCCTTCGCCAGCTTTTTGCTCTCGATCTTGTCGCCCATCGCCGCAATGGCATTGGCGGGCGGGCCAATGAATTCGATGTTCTCTTTGGCCAGCGCCTCCGCGAAGCTGGCGCGTTCGGACAGGAAGCCATAGCCCGGATGCACAGCCTCGGCGCCCGTTTGCTTGCAGGCGGCGATGATCTTGTCAGCCAGCAGGTAGGATTCCGCGGCGGGCGCAGGGCCGATATGCACCGCCTCGTCCGCCATCTGCACAAACGGCGCGCGCGCATCCGCATCGGAATAGACCGCCACTGTGGCAATGCCCATGCGGCGCGCCGTCTTGATGACCCGGCAGGCGATTTCACCACGATTGGCGATGAGGATTTTTTTGAACATTATTCAGCAAGACCTTGATGTGCGCATGGAATGGTAAAACCCCATTCCGGTTCGAATTCATAGCCGGTGGGCAGGAGATACTGCAGCACCGTAGGCGTCAGTATGTGATAAGCGGTGGCATGGGTCAGGTCCGGCGTGGCGAGAAGGCAAACATCGTTGCCCGCTGCCTCGGCAACCATTTCAATTGCCTCCTGCGTCTCCGGCCCTTCGTTGGAATAGCTGACCATTAGCCTGCCACGGTCATGGCCATCGGCAAGAACTTCGCTGGCGGAACGCGCCAATGCTTGCTCGCCCCACCAAAGACTGGGGTTGATCGCGCCGAAGGCATCGAACATCCCAGGCTGGGCAAGCCAGGTTTCGACGATGAAAAGGCCGGCAAGCGACTCGCCCATAACTACGTCGGTACCATTGGTGCGGTATCTCGCTTCTATCAGCGGTTTCACCTCATCGCGGATGAACGCGCGAAAGCTGGACGCATGACCTGCCGTCGGGAAGGCCTCGCGCTCCTCCGCATTGCCAGGAGAGCCAATAAGTTCGGCGCGCCGGTCCCGCGTAGTGATACCCACCACGATGGCTGGCTGCGAACGGCCCCACATTGCATTGAGTGCCAAGGTGCCGGTGACATGCAGAAAATCCTGATCCAGTCCGCCATCGATAAGGTAGAGGACCGGATAGTCATCATCTCCCTCATCATAGCCTTGCGGGAGGAATACATTAATGTCCCGCGCCTTCACCTCACCAGCCCAGTTCACCTGATGAGTGTGGCCGATTGTGATCGGTGTCGCCGCATCCTGCGCCGCTGCCGGGGCGGCCAGCGCGAGCGCGCTCATAGAGAGACAAAAGCGCAGCATCATCAGACTGCCGCCAGCCCTTTTTCCAGATCGGCGATGATGTCATCCACGTGTTCGATGCCCACCGATATGCGCACCACGTCCGGCCCCGCGCCCGCAGCGATCAGGGCATCGCCTTCAAGCTGGCTGTGGGTGGTGGAGGCGGGATGAATGATAAGGCTGCGCGTATCGCCAATGTTGGCGAGGTGGCTGAACAGTTCCACACCCTGCACCAGCTTCACGCCTGCATCATATCCGTCCTTGAGGCCAAAGGTGAACACCGCCCCGCCCTTGCCACCAAGGTATTTGTCGGCCAGCGGCTTGTACTCGTTATCGTCCAGACCGGCATAGCTGACCCATTCAATCTTCTCGTGTGACTGCAACCATTTGGCCACGGCCAATGCGTTGTCGCAGTGACGCTCCATTCGCAGGGCCAGCGTTTCCATGCCGGTCAGCGCCAGCCAGGCGTTTTGCGGTGCCATCGCCGGGCCAAGATCACGCAATCCCAGCACGCGGCAGGCGATGATGAAGGCGATGGGGCCGATAGGCTCCAGTGCATCCACCAGCACGGCGCCGTGATACGAACCGTTCGGCTCGGTCAGGCTGGGGAACTTGTTGCCTTGCGCCTTCC
>JBASBA010000417.1:0-3136 GCA_049650885.1 Alteraurantiacibacter sp.
GCACGGCCCAGTCGCGCCATCGGGATCGTGGCCAGGACTGCCGGGTCCACCTCGTCTTCATCGCGCAGGTGCGCGGTCATTTTCGTGGGGAAGAAGCCCGGAACCAACGCGTTCACATTGATGTTGCGGCCCGCCAAATCGCCCGCGAGATCGCGGCTCAACATGTGGATTGCGGCTTTGCTGGCCGAATAGGAATAGGCGCTGAGGCGCGCGGTCTTCAGACCCGCGACAGAACCGATGTTGATGATACGGGCCGGATCGTCGCTGCTCCCCCCTGCTTCCAGTGCGGGCAGCAGTTCGCGGATCAGGGTAAAAGGCGCTTGCACATTCACCATCATCACGCCCGGCCAGGCCTTGTCGGGAAAATCATCCAGCTTCCCGCCCCAGGTTTTTCCCGCATTGTTGACAAGGATATGCAATTTGTTGCCCAATTCGGCCTGCACCCGTGCGGCCAAGTCAACCGCGGCATCTGCACTGGAAAGGTCGCAGGGCAGCGAGATGCAGGTTCCCAGCGAAGACATTTCCGCCGCTGCCGCGTTGCAGATGTCTTCCTTGCGCGAGGTGATAGCGACAGTTGCGCCGGCCTTCAGCAGACCCTCTGCGATCATGCGCCCAAGGCCCTGGGCACCGCCGGTCACCAGCGCCATCTTCCCCGTCAGGTCAAACAGCTCGTTCATACGGTGATCGCCACCTTGCCGAATTTATGATCGTTTTCGAGGTAAAGCAGCGCCTTGTCAGCCTCTGCCAGCGGGAAAGTCTTTTCGATCACCGGGCGGATGTCGTGCTTGTCGATGAAGGCCAGCATGTCGCGGAAGTCCTGCGGATCGCCGACCTGGCTGCCGACGATGCTGGCGCTTTTCAGGAACACCCCGGTGGCGGTGATCTCGAACTTGTCGCCGGCGGTGGAACCGTAGATCACGATGCGTGCGCCAGGTTTGATGGCACGGATGTAATTCGCATAGCTCGGGCCCGGTGCGCCATCCAGAACCACGTCGATCCCGCCGGTCATCGGGCCAACCTTCTTGCGCCATTCGGGATCGGTGTAGAGCAGGCCGTCAACCGCGCCCATGCTCTTGGCCCGTTCGATCACTTCCTCGCTTTCGCCGGTGACAAAGACCTTGCAGCCCAGCGCCACGGCATAGACCAGTCCGAAAGTCGCAACGCCGCCGCCAACGCCGCTGATCAGCACGGTGTCAGTAGGCTGCAACTGGCCCTTGAACATCAGCGCCCGCCAGGCCGTCAGACCGGTGAGGATCGAGGCGGCGGCTTCTTCCCAGCTCATGCCCGCAGGCTTGGGAGCAAGGTTGTCCGCCGGAACGCAGACATATTCCGCGATCGTGCCCGCGTGCGGCATTCCCAGAAGGCCAAATTCGGGCTGCGGGGCATGGCGGTTGGGCCCCCAGTCGCGGCCCGGGTAAATCACAACCTCATCGCCGATGCTGACGCCTTCGACACCGTCACCGATCATGTCGACCACACCGGCGCCATCGCAGCCCATCGTGCACGGCGTGACCATGCCGGGGTACAGGCCGCGCGAAATCCACATTTCACGGTGGTTCATCGATGCCGCCTTGATCGCCACGCGCACTTCGCCGGCTTCCGGTTCAGGCGTTTCCACATCGGCGATCCGAACGGATTCGGGGCCGTCTGTGGTTTCAAGCAAGAGAGCTTTCATGTGAGCATAGTCCTTTTGTGATCAGTAAGAGCGGGGAAGGCCAAGCGACTGCGCAATGCCGTTCTTGACCATTTCATTGGTGATTGGGCCGATCCGCCACAGACGGCTGTCGCGCCAGTATCGCTGCATGTCGGTCTCGGCCGAATAGCCCATGCCGCCCAGCATCTGGATGCCCAGGTCAGCGGCCTGGTTGGCGGCTTCGGATGCATGCAGCTTCAGCATGTTGGCCTCGGTGCCCACGGGTTCTCCACGGGCTTGTTTCGAGGCGCAAAAATACAGAAGAAGCTCGGTGGTCTTCTGCATGGTCGCGATATCGGCGATGTAATGCTGCAAGGCCTGGAACTCGCCGATGTATCGGCCAAATGCCTTGCGCTGCATGACGTAGGCCAGCGCATCTTCCAGCACACCGTCGATCACGCCAAGGCAGAATGCGCCCACCATGATGCGTTCGTTGTTCAGCGTGGGCAGCAGCGTGTACCAGGCGTTATGCGGCTTTGCGAGGACGTTCTCGTCAGCCACGAACACGTTGTCGTAAACCACGGTGCAACTGCCCATCGAACGCATGCCAAGCTTGGGTAGCGGAGTAATTGAGACACCCTGAGCATCGGCCGGTATCCAGAACAGGGTCAGCCCCTGGTGCGCCTTTTCAACGGTCTTGTCCGAGCGTGCGATGCACAGCAGATAATCCGCCACATGGGCAGACGAGCTCCAGATCTTCTCGCCGTTGATTACCCAGCCGCCGTCAACCCGCTCTGCAGTGGTTGCCATGCTGCCGAGAAGGTCCGTGCCGCCGCCCGGCTCGGTGAACGAAATGGCCGCCTTCAATTCACCCGCGGCGATTTTGGGAAGGTATTTGGCCTTCTGTTCGTCTGTTCCGTAGAGGCCGATGGATTTGGAACCCGCGAACGAGGTGATGCCCCAGATCCACGCAAGCCCACCCAGCGAGCGTGCCAGCTCGCGTGCGAGCACCATCTGCATCAGCACATCGCCACCCTGGCCGCCGAACTCTTCGTCAATCCCCACGCCGTGCATACCCGCTTGGGTAAATTTGTCCCACAGGGCGTGCGGGTAATTGTCTTCATCGGCTTCCAGCTCGCGCGCCCATTCCTTGGGGCACTCGTTATCCACCCAGCGCTTTATCACGTCGCGAAACGCGCTGTGTTCTTCCGGCAGATCAAAATCCATTATGCTCTCCCAACGCCTGCTCTGCACGCAGCAGACGCGCCTTTGATTGCAGGGTGTAGGGAAACCATCCTGTCAAAACCTATCTGTGGATAGGAAATGACCCTTGCCAGACGTGTTTTGGTGGAGGATAAGGATTCTCGAAGTTGGCGAAACAGACCAACCGGAATTTGGGAAGAGGTTTCCGAGAATGGGCGTAGTCCAGACGACTATCGTGCCGCCGCGTTCGGCGCACGCAAATGTGAAGCGCGACAGGATCGAAGCCCTGGCGGGCAAGAT
>JBASBA010000418.1:0-3292 GCA_049650885.1 Alteraurantiacibacter sp.
GGCTATCGCACATCCCGCTCCGCGCACGGCATCCACGCTATCGATGCCGCGCAGGTTGTTGCGTGTCGTCTCCAGCAGATCGTTCACCATCACACCGATTTGCGTGCGCACCAGTTCACGCAACTGCTCGTCCCGGCGTGCATGGGGAAAACGGGTTTCTACTTCGCGCCAGAGATCGGCGATGAAGTCCAGTTCCAGCAATTGGTCCAGCTCGAGAAAACCTGCGCGCAGACCATCGTCGATATCATGATTGTCATAGGCGATATCGTCAGCCAGCGCCGCAACCTGCGCCTCCAGCGAGGGCCAGCGATCCAGTTCCAGCGGAAAGGCGGCATCAAGTTCACTCAACGCCCAACCTGGTTGGGTGACCGGCCCGTTGTGCTTTGCAAGGCCTTCCAGCGTTTCCCACGTCAGGTTGAGGCCGGGGCAATCGCAATAGGGAGAATCCAGTCGCATCACCGTGCGCAAGGCGTGTTCGTTGTGATCGAAACCGCCTCGCGTGGAGAGCGACCTGTTCAGCGCATTTTCCCCAGGATGTCCAAACGGGGGATGACCCAGGTCATGCGCCAGGCATAACGCTTCTGTCAGGTCCTCGTCCAGGCCAAGGTCGCGCGCGATTACACGGCCGATCTGCGCCACCTCGAGGCTGTGTGTCAGGCGGACACGGTAATGATCTCCATCGGGGGCAACGAAAACCTGGGTTTTTCCGGCAAGGCGGCGGAAGGCGATCGAATGAATGATCCTGTCGCGATCGCGCTGGAACGCGCTGCGTGGGCCGCGCACGCCGTGGCCCTGCTGATCAAATTCACGGCCGCGCGAGTTCGCGGGATCGGCTGCATAGGGCGCACTGGACATGGCTGATCGCTAGGTCAGCGCCAATCGGGTGACAACGGGAACAGCGCGTGAACGCCGCAGAAAAGCGGCTACTCGTCGCCTATTATCCACTGCGCTGCCGCATCCGCATGGATTGCGGTGCAATCGTAGACGGGCAGGATATTGGCATCGACATCGACGATAAGGGCCAGTTCGGTGCAAGCCAGGATAACGGCCTGAGCGCCTTCTTTCTGCATGTTGGTAAACATGGATTTCAGCGCACGGCGAGCATCCTTGCTGGCTTTGCCCTGCATCAGCTCGTCATAGATAATCCGGTCGAGCTGTTCGACATTGTCCATATCCGGCGGCAACAGATCAACGCCGTGCGACACAAGGCGGCGGCGATAGAAGCTTTCTGTCATCACGTTGCGCGTGCCGATCAGGGCGGCGCGATCTATCCCGTCTGCGGCCATTTGTGCACCCACGCATTCGGCGATGTGCAGGATGGGTGTTTCGATGCGCGCTTCCACATCGCGGTAAACCCTGTGCATGGAATTGGCGCCGATCACGATCTGTTCGGCTCCGGCCGTTACCAGCCTTTGCGCACTGTCGGTGATCACATCAGTCGCGTGCTGCCAGTCTTCATTGCTTTGCGCGCGATAAACGCGTGAGAAATCCAGGCTCTCGATCAGCATGGGCGCAGACGATGTCTTGCCGATACGCCGTTGGACATACCGATTGATGCGTTCGTAATAGGTGCTGGTCGAAACCCAGCTCATCCCGCCGATAAGTCCCAGTGTGCGCAAAATGGAATGCCCCTGTTCAGTTCCGTATTGTGTCGATCACCGATGCACGAAGATAGCGCAAACCGATGCATAGAAAATTGGCTTGGCAATGAATTGCTCCACTTGCAACACAAGTGGCGCGCGGCGTGACGTCACGATAGCATCTGCAAACTGCCTGTGTCTGATGGGGCCTTCGTTCCCTAGTCCATAGCCTTGACGATTTCCTCTACCATTTTTTTGGCGTCGGAGAGCAGCATCATGGTCTGATCCATGTAGAACACATCGTTATCGACCCCGGCATAACCCACGCCGCCCATGGATCGCTTGATGAAAAACACCTGCTTCGCCTTGTCCACGTCAAACACCGGCATGCCGTAGATGGGGCTGGATTTGTCGGTTTTGGCAGCCGGGTTCACCACGTCATTCGCGCCGATGATGAAGGCCACATCGGCCTGCGCGAATTCTGAGTTGATGTCTTCCAGCTCGAAGACCTTGTCGTACTCCACGCTCGCCTCGGCCAGCAGCACGTTCATATGGCCCGGCATTCTCCCGGCGACGGGATGGATGGCATATTTTACCTCCACGCCCTTCTCCTCCAACACGTCGGCCATCTCCCGCAAGGCGTGCTGCGCCTGCGCCACGGCCATGCCGTAGCCAGGAATGATGATGACGCTTTCAGCCTGTTCCAGCATGAAGGCGGCATCGGCCGCACTGCCCTGCTTATAGGGACGCTGTTCGCGCGCCTCGCCGCTGCCGCTGCCGCTGCTGTCTGCGCCAAAGCCGCCCGCGATAACGCTGATGAAGCTGCGGTTCATCGCCTTGCACATGATATAGCTGAGGATCGCGCCTGACGAGCCAACCAGCGCGCCCGTGATAATCATGGCGGTATTGCCCAGCGTGAAGCCCATCGCTGCCGCCGCCCAGCCGGAATAGCTGTTCAACATCGACACCACCACCGGCATGTCTGCCCCGCCGATCGGGATGATCAGCAGGAAGCCGATGATAAAAGCCAGCACCGTTACTATGGCGATCAGTGGCATGGTCTCCGCAGGCCCGCTGGCCATGGCGAACATCGCCGTCAGCACGATGATCGCCACCAGGGTGCCAAGGTTGATGAAGTGGCGGGCAGGCAGCATGATGGGCGAACCGCTCATCTTGCCCGATAGCTTGAGGAAGGCGATTACGGAGCCGGAGAAGGTGATCGCACCGATGGCAATGCCAAGCCCCATCTCGATCTTGCTGACGGCGCCAATGCTGTCACCTGCCAGCAGCCCGAAGGCGGCGGGATTGAGATAAGCCGCCCAACCCACCAGCACGGCAGCAAGGCCCACGAGGCTGTGGAAGGCGGCAACCAGTTCCGGCATCGCGGTCATGGCGATGCGGCGGGCGGTGAAAATCCCGATTACCGCGCCGATAGCGATGGCAATGCCGATCTCTACGATGTTGGCGACGTCGTGCGTCACCAGCGTGGTAACCACGGCAAGGCCCATGCCGATCATGCCATTACGATTGCCAGCGCGGCTGGTTGCAGGGCTGGACAGACCGCGCAGGGCGAGAATGAAAAATACGCCGGATGCAAGATAGGCCAGCATGGCCCAGGCCGGGGTGCCACCCCCATGCGCGGCGCCATCGCCTGCGGAAGCGAGGAAGGACAACATGTTCACTTATCCTTCTTCTTGTACATAGCCAGCATC
>JBASBA010000419.1:0-1808 GCA_049650885.1 Alteraurantiacibacter sp.
GGAACAGGAAGGCAGGAGCCACCTCGTTGGGTTCGCCCGCGCGCCCCATCGGCACGCCCTCGCCCCAATTGTCCATCTCCTCCTCCGGCATACCGCCGAATGGGTTGAGCGGCGTCCAGATCGGGCCGGGGGCAACGGCATTTACGCGAATACCATCGTCGATCAGATTGCCGCTGAGGGAGCGGGTGAAAGCCGTGATCGCGCCCTTGGTGGCGGAGTAATCCAGCAGGATCGGCGCGCCCTGATACATGGTGACGCTGGTGCAGTTCACGATCGTTGCACCGCGCTTCAGATGCGGGCGGACTGCCTGAGCCATGTAGAACATGGAATAGATGTTGGACTGAAAGGTGCGCTGCAACTGTTCGGGCGTAATGTCGGTGACATCGTAATCGGGATGCTGCTCTCCCGCGATCTGGATCAGACTGTCGATCTGGCCGAACGCTTCCAAGGTCTCGCTGACAAGCTTTTCGGCATCTTCCTTGCGGCCCAGATCACCGCGAAAGGTGATCGCCTCGCCGCCTTCGTCCTCGCACAGCTTTTTGGTTTTCGCCGCATCATCATCTTCGCTGAGATAGGCGATGGCCACTTTCGCGCCTTCGCGAGCGAAAAGGACTGCCGTGGCCCGCCCTATACCGCTGTCAGCGCCGGTGATGATTGCCACCTTTCCATTCATCCGGCCGGAACCGGGATACCGCGGTTGCCATTCGGGCTTGCGGTCCAGCGCGCTTTCGTGGCCGGGCATATCCGGCTCTTCGGCAATCGGCGTAATATAGGTGGCTTGATCGGTTTTCCGGGTCTCGGTCATGGCGCTTGTCCTGCAAATCGGTGCTCTGCAAGATCAACGGACCGTGCGGAGACAGCGTTCCGCACGCCATCTCCGCCACGGCTCAACCCATCCCGAGTGCAGCCTTATAAGTGTCGAGGATCATTTCCTGCTCGCTCCGGTCGTTCGGCTCCATCTTCCGCAGGCGAACGATCTGGCGCATGATCTTAGGATCGTAGCCCACGGCCTTCGATTCTGCGTAAACATCGCGGATGTCGTCGGCGATGCCCTTCTTTTCCTCTTCAAGGCGCTCGATACGCTCGATCATATGGCGCAGGCGGTCGTCGGTGGCTTCGGCCATGGAAATTTCGCTCCGGTAAGAATGTAAGAATCGGTTGGCCGCTGGTTAGCGCAGGCGTGCGCAGGCGCAAGCCAGACTGTGGACCGATTTGTGCAAAGCTGCCGCTAGTCCGCGTCAGACCTGTTCTTCGCAACGCTGGCAGACATCCGGTCAAGCTGCTCCTGCGTCGCCTCGGTCTGGTGCTGCGCTTTCCATTGCTCCATCGGCATTCCATGGATCAGCTCTCTCGCCTGATCCTTGCTGCCGTCGTATCCCGCATCGCGTATCCAGTCGGCCAGGCAATTGCGGCAGAAGCCGGAAAGGCCCATCAGGTCGATATTCTGTGCATCATGGCGGTGCCGCAAATGTCTTACCAGTCGTCTGAATGCGGCAGCAGCCACATCATCGGGCAGCATATCCAGCGGTTCTTGCGTATCGGTCATCATATGTCCTTGTGTTGTCCCCTTCGCCTGTCATAGGCGTGGCGCATGGTAAAGCCCGATACAAGCAGACTTGGTCCGCGTGGCCGCAAGGTCAAGATCCTCGCCACCACTGGCCCCGCCTGTAGCGACATTGATACCCTTCGCCGCCTGTTCGAGGCCGGGGCCGATGCCTTCCGCGTCAATATGAGCCATGGCGAGCACGAGGTCCATGCCCGGACAATCCGCCATATCCGGCAGCTGGAGAAGGAATTCTACCGCCCCA
>JBASBA010000420.1:0-3386 GCA_049650885.1 Alteraurantiacibacter sp.
TGCCGAGACCAAGCTCGAGCTCTTCCGCATAGGCATTCAAATTGGCCTCCAGCGCCTCGATTGTCCAGTCCGTTTCCGCATGCAACCGTTCGGAAATCGCAGCGAGGCGCACCCTGGCTTCATCGTCCAGAAGCCCTGCGGCCTTGTCTGTCATTCCGACGGGGCGTTTGCTGAAAAGGAAAGCGGCCCCGTCGGTCAGCTCATTCAGATCGCGCGCGCGCATCTTCAAGACGGGCATCGCTTCTGTCAGCAAAGCCTTGTCCGCGTGCGGACCGATCATCGGGGCGACGATGCCTGCAAGACGATCATCTTCGGCAGCGCGAATATAATTGCCGTTCATGTTCAGGAGCTTCTTCATGTCGAAGCGGCTAGGGCCTTTGTTTACTGCCCCGATATCGAACAGTGAAATTGCTTCTTCGCGGCTGAATTCTTCCTGATCACCATGCCCCCAACCAAGACGGAGAAGGTAATTGAACAATGTTTCTGGAAGGATACCCATTTCGCGATAATCGCGCACACCAAGGGCGCCGTGACGCTTGGAAAGCTTTGCACCGTCATTGCCGTGAATCAGCGGAACGTGGGCATAGGTCGGCTCATGCCAGCCATCCTCGATAGCGCCGCCGCCATTTACGCCGTTCATCGCGCGAATCACCTGGATCTGGCGGAACGCATTGTTCAGGTGATCGTCACCACGGATAACGTGCGTACAGCCCATATCCATGTCGTCCACCACGACGGCCAGCATGTAAGTTGGCGAGCCATCCGCGCGCAGCAGGATGAAATCGTCAATCTCGCGGTTGTCCACCTTGACCCGGCCCTGCACCGCATCCTCGATCACAGTCTCGCCGCCTTCCGGCGTTTTGATCCGCACCGTGAAGGGTGCGCCTTCCGGAGCCTGGGCCGGATCGCGATCGCGCCAGCGGCCATCGTAGCGAAGCGGTTTTTTGGCCGCCTTCTGTTGCTCGCGCATTTCGGCAAGCTCTTCTGTCGAAGCGAAGCATTTGTAGGCCTGCCCGGCAGCCAGCAGCTTCATCGCCACCTCTGCATGGCGATCAGCCTTCTGGCTTTGATAAACTGCATCGCCATCGAATTCGAGGCCGAGCCAATCAAGCCCATCAAGAATAACGTCAATTGCTTCCTGGGTGGAACGCTTCTTGTCGGTATCTTCGATCCGTAACAGTGCCCTGCCGCCGTGATGGCGGGCATAAAGCCAGGAGAACAGGCCGGTGCGGGCGTTGCCGATATGCAGAAAGCCGGTTGGGCTGGGCGCGAAGCGCGTCACGACAGGACGCTGATCCGAACCATTGCCACTCGAACTTGCCATATCTGCCTGTTTCCTGTCCTGTAATTGTATGGCTACAAAGCATCCGCCACTGGTGCCACTTGGTGACGAACCGGGCGATGCTGCGCCGCAACACACGCCTTGGCGAAAGCTGCGTGATTTGTCCAGTGTGGCGGAGATTGCAGAGAATTTCCTGGGCCAATCCGGCCTTGATCGAGGGCCGTGGATCGCGGTTGTGCTGGGCGCGGGGATCGCAATCTGGTTTGTTCTCGATTCGCCGGTTTATTGGGTTTTCGCCATAGCCGCAGGGCTGATGACTGCGCTGGGTGCAATTGCGGTGTGGAAAGACAGGGAAGATCGCACCAACCTTGTCAGCGCGCTGGTCGCTTGCGGGCTTTTGCTGGCATTTGGCACGGGGTTGGCGTGGTCCCGATCCGAGATGGTAGGTGCGCAGCCGTTTGACCGCCCCGTCTATGACACTTTTCGCGGCCGCGTGCTTGAAAGAATAGAGCAACCATCGCGTGATCGTGTGCGTCTGGTGTTGGCCACGCGCCATCCCGAAACGCATGAGCCGGTGAAAATCCGCATCAACGTTCCGTTAGATGCTGATCTGCCTGATCTGGGTGTCGGGGCAGTGATCGAAGCGCAGGCACGGCTGATGCCTCCTGCGTCACCAATGCTGCCGGGCGGATATGATTTTGCCCGCACCGCGTGGTTCGCAGGGTTAGCCGCGACGGGAAGCGCGCAAGGGGAATTGCGCGTGGTAGAACCTGCCACGGGGGGCGCAGACCCTATCGCCAGTTTGCAACGGCGGCTTTCCGGCCATGTAAGGGAGAACCTCAGCGGATCGGCGGGCAGCATCGCGGCCGCATTCGCCAGCGGGGATCGCGGCGCGATCAGCCAGGCTGACGAGGATGCCATGCGCGACGCTGGCCTTACGCACCTTCTTTCGATCAGCGGCCTGCACGTTAGCGCAGTGATTGCGGGAACGTATTTTCTGGCGATCAGATTGCTGGCGCTGTGGCCCTGGCTGGTCCTGCGTATCCGGCTTCCGGTGGCCGCTGCAGGCGTCGCGGCGCTGGCGGGTATCGGTTACACACTGCTTACCGGGGCGCAGGTGCCCACGGTGCGAAGTTGCATCGCAGCCCTTCTGGTGCTGGGCGCGCTGTCCCTCGGGCGAGAGCCTTTGTCCTTGCGGATGGTTGCCGTTGCTGCGGTTGCCGTACTGCTGCTGTGGCCCGAAAGCCTTGTAGGCCCAAGCTTCCAGATGAGTTTCTCCGCTGTGATTGCTATCGTCGCCTTGCACAATTGCGCGCCGGTAAAACGATTTCTTGCAGCACGGGAGGAAAACCGCCTTGCGGTAGCCGGTCGTCGCACCGCGATGCTTCTGATCACGGGCATGGTGATCGAGATTGCGCTGATGCCGATCGTCCTGTTCCATTTTCATCGTGCGGGTGTTTACGGCGCGCTGGCCAATGTCATTGCGATCCCGTTGGTAACCTTTATCTCCATGCCGCTGATAGCGTTGGCCTTGGCGCTGGACTTTGTAGGGGCGGGCGCACCGGCATGGTGGCTGGTGGGGCAATCACTCGATCTTCTTATCGGTCTGGCCCATCTTACATCAAGCCAACCAGGCGCAGTGAAGCTGATTCCGCAAGTCGGTGGTCTGGCCTTCGCGCTGTTCGTAGCTGGTGGATTGTGGCTGGCCCTGTGGCGGGGAAACGCGCGCCTCTGGGGTTTTCTGCCCGCTGCTGTTGCTACCGCGATGGTAATCGCGACACCCATTCCTGACGTGTTGATATCAAGCGACGGGCGCCATGTCGGGATTACCGGTGAGGATGAACGCCTGTTGGTGTTGAGAGACACGCGCAGCGCCTACACGCGCGACAATCTGCTGGAGCTGGCCGGGGTGGAAGGCGACACCGTGCCGATGGATGAATGGCCCGGTGCGAAGTGCAGTACGGATTTTTGCGTGATGACACTTCGCCGTGCCGGAAGGAACTGGGACATATTGATGAGCCGAAGCAGCCATATTGTTGGTGAGCGCGCCCTTGCGGCTGCCTGTGAAAGAGCAGATATCGTTATTTCCGATCGCTGGTTACCC
>JBASBA010000421.1:0-2182 GCA_049650885.1 Alteraurantiacibacter sp.
GCATCAGGCCAGCATCCTGCGGCGTCGCCAATTTCCGGATACATGAGGTCCGGAAATCGCCAACGCCGCGCGCGTTTCGGGGAATTTTCAAACGGCGCTTTTGGGGAGATTACGTCCGGCGGTTACATCGGTCTCGGCCTCTTTCCTTAGGCTCGCTCCGAAGAGCCCGTGCGCCCATCTCAGACGAACGCGCCCGGTCCAGAGCGTGGCACCTTCAGGAAGTGCTTCCGCCCGCGCCATTGCGCTCTCGAACATCCCCCGAGCTGCGTCGATATGGCCGATGCAAGCCCGGCACCCGGCGAGGCTGGCGAGAGTCAGGATCGTGCCCAGGTGCGCCTCGCCGAGCGCGGCCTTATTGATTTCGAGCGCCTGTTCGTAGATCATTTCCGCCTCGACGCTGCGGCCCATCACTTGGCGGACGCGGGCAAGCTCGTGCAGCGTCGCGGCGTAGTCGGGATGCGCCTCACCGAGCGCAGTCTTGATAATCCCGAGCGCCTGCTCAAAGAGCGCCTCCGCCTCCGCCTCGGCGTTGCAGCCCATCGCCAAGCGGGCGTGGGCGAGCTCGTGCAGGAGCCAAGCGCGATCGCGGGACATCTCGGGAAAACACCCAAGACCGTTGGCGTAAACTTCCTCGAGCACCCTGGTCCATCCGGACCTTGCGGAACATTTTGCCGAGGAGGTGCTCGGTGCAATGGCCGAGGCTGCCGCCGATACCGGCCCCGACCGCGACGCGCTGGCCGCGCAGATCGCCAAGGCTGATCTGGCAATCGATCGCCTTCTGAACCTGCTCGAGCAGGCCGAGGACAGCGCATCGCTACTGGCGCGCCTCAAGGACCGGGAAGCGGACCGGAGCCGCCTGCAACAGGCACTCGACGCCACACACCAGGATACCCCGGCGAGGGCACTGCCAACGGCGTCAGAACTCATTGCAGGCTACGCCGACCAAGTCGCCCGTCTCGAAAGCCTGCTGACCGGCGCGGGTGCCGTGATCGAGGCGAACGCGGTGCTACAGGCAATGCTGGGCACGGTGGCCCTGGCCCCTGACCCTGATGCCCCGGACGGGCTGCGGATGGAGATCCGCAGTTCGGCCGCGCGATGTTTTCTGAATGAGGGCTTACGTTCGAACGCAAAGGGCCTCCCGAGGGAGGCGACTTTGATCTGTAGTAAGATTTCGGTGGTTGCGGGAGCACGCATTGGACTTTGTCGAAAACGACGCTGTTCATCCCGGTGGCGAGCTGAACCACCGCTTAGGTCGGGAAGGCATCGAGCGCCTCCCGCCCCGTGGGCCTTGATCACGACGCCGGAGAACCATCCGAAGCTTCAGCTCGCGGCATAGATTTCGCAACCGTGCTCCCGTCTCCAGAAGCCTTGGCAGCAGCGCGCTTCTCTTCCTCGGCGGCTGCGCGCTCTGCTTCCTCTGCGGCACGAGCATCCTCTTCGTCCGCCTCTTCGTGCATCTCATCGACGATGTCGGAACGAAGCGGGTGCGTCGCGATGCGACGACGGTTCGCTGCCGTGGCGAGGCGCTCCAGCGAGAAGAAGAACGGGGCCAGGACCTCTTCGTCCATCGCCGCGATGAACTCGGGCATCGTGTCATTGATCGCCTTGGTGACCAGGCGCTCCTTGTTGTCGGACTTCTTGAGGTCCTTGCCCAAAGATCGCCTGAGAGACGCCACGGCGCGCTCCGTCGCCGAGGATTCCTCGGGTCGGGCAATCTGCTTGCGCTCCTTGCGCGAAGCTTTGGAGGCGGCGAGTTCGGCGTTCAGGAAGTTGGTCATTGCATTGTCTTTCTATGGTTTGATGGCCTCCGCAGAGCGCCGGTTTTCGAGGGCACCCTCTCGGGCTGACCCGAAGATTGTGCGAGCTCAGTCGGGCGAGTCGTAGTTTTCGCGATATTTTTTGTGAGAACCGCGTATCTAACTGACTAGGCTCAAAACTTTTCTTCATCTCTGGATACCGGACTTCCTTGCAGCGGGTTCCCGAGCCCGTCGGACGGACCGTTTGTCCGGCGCGCATGTCGACGAAGGATGGCCGGGATGGTGCGCCGAATGCCCGCCACCAAAGAATGGGTTCCTTCGGGCAGATGACTTGCTGCCTCGGCGATCACCCCATCGGCCTCCGCGATCTCCGCCAACGCGGTTGCTACCCACGCCTGCGCTTCGGCCTCGGCTCTCGCCCGGGC
>JBASBA010000422.1:0-6909 GCA_049650885.1 Alteraurantiacibacter sp.
GCCCATCATTCGACATGAACTGTCGCCATGACCGCATCGCCAGAGGGTTGGGCAAACGAAAATGGCGCTTAACGATTTGCTATCCTCAATTGGCGAGGGACAGCAGGGCGATGCACCGGCGAAGGGACCCGAACCGCATGTCAACCATGGATACTTGCCTGTGCTCTCGTTCTACAGAGCAGATAGCCGAGATTCGCAATAAATTGAAGCAATGCAATGTTATCAACATCGTGTGCGTCGCGTTGCGCTTATCGACGTCCACGCGACCCATTCTCGCGTCGGCTTCGTGCCGGCGCGAGGTAATTCGATACATTTGTGTCGCTTTCAAAAGCCAAGGTCGTAAAGGCTCGATAACCCCACGACCTTGGTTGGCCTTGTGACCTGCGCTTTTTAAATTGCGGAGGTCAGCCGTCAGGCATCGCGGCGATGACTCTGTCCGGGGTCATCGGGAAATCCATCACCCGTGCGCCGCAAGCATTGTATATGGCGTTCGCGATGGCCGCAGCGCCGCCGCACATGCCCAGTTCGCCGATGCCCTTGGCCTGTATAGGACTGGCAGCGGGATCGCGCTCCTCCACCATGATGACATCGAGATCGGGGACGTCGCGATGCACGGGCACGTGGTATTCTGCCAGATCGCAATTGACCAAATGGCCATCGACGGGATCGAAATGCAGTGCCTCTGTCAGGGCAACACCGATACTCCATGTCATCCCGCCGATGCATTGTGATCGTGCGGTCTTCTCGTTCAGAACACGGCCAAAGCCGAAGGTGCCCGTCATCCGCTCCACGCGCGTCTCTCCAGTGAAGCGGTTGACGCGGACTTGCGCGAAATACGCGCCAAAACCTGCGGCGGTGAAATCGTCATCGATATCGCCTGGCTCGTAATGGCCTTCTACGGCCAGATCGCTGCCGTCCAGCAGCTCGACCAAAGACTTGCCGCCTTCGACAGCGCCGTTTTTCAGTGCAAGCTTGTCTTCGGCAACGCCGGCACGTTCGGCCAGCTTTGCGCGAAGGGCCTGGCACGCAACGTATACAGCGGAGCCGACAGACGCCGCACCCCAGCTGCCGCCGGAGCCTGAGCCACGGGGGAATTGCGTGTCGCCCAACTCAACCAGCACCTTGTCCCGCTCTATACCGAGCATCTCGCCCGCGATCTGGCCGAGTATGGTGTAGGTTCCGGTGCCGATATCGGTCATGTCGGTTTCCACCATCGCCGTGCCATCGGCCTTTATAGTGACGCGGGCCTTGGCTTCGGAGATATTGTGCACGCGCGCGGCGCTGGCCATGCCAGTGCCGATCCACCACTCGCCATCTTTGGTATGGCGGGGCGTCCGCTTGCCACTATCCCAGTCGAACGCCTCGGCACCCTGTTTCAGACATTCGGCCAGCTTGTGAGAAGAGAAGGGCAGATCCTCGACCGGATGTCTTTTCGGAATATTGCGCAAGCGCAGTTCAACCGGATCGACGCCGCTTTGCTCTGCCAGCATGTCCATCGCCACTTCCAGCGCGGGCATGCCCACCGCTTCGCCGGGCGCGCGGACGGAACCGGCGGTCATCTGGTGAATACGCGCCACGTCCATTTCCAGCAGTCGGTTTTCGCCTGCATAAAGGAAGTGAGAGCTTTGCAGCACCGGCTCGGCAAATTCTTCACCCGGCAGGTTGGACACCAGCGCATGGTGGCCAAAGCCAGTCAACGCGCCATCATTGTCTGCCGCAAGGCGCAATCGTTGCGATGTTTCGGAACGGCGCATGATGCACTGGAACACCTGCTGGCGGCTCATCACCACGCGCACAGGACGCTCCAGCTTCATGGCGGCGATTGATGCAGCCACCGTCTCTTCCGAAATACCCAGTTTGGAGCCGAAGCCGCCGCCCACGAAGCGGGAGATGAGGCGGATATCGTCCTCTTCCATACCCAGCGTATCCGCCAGTTCCGAAATGTTGTAGTTAAGCATTTGCAGCGAAGCGTAGACTGTCAGCTTGCTACCATCCCACTCAGCAATCGCGGCATGGGGTTCCATCGCCGCGCTGGCGTGTCCGGTGGTCGTAAGGCGCGCATCAACGATATGTGGCGCATCGCTCATCGCCTTTGCCAGATCGCCCTGACTGGAACGTTCCTTGTTCTCCGGTTCCACCTGCTGCGGATCGAAGGGGATCTTGTCCAGGTCATCGGCATCAAAGCTGATCTTGAGATGCTTTGCCGCATCGCGCGCCTGCTCGAAAGTCTCGGCAACAACCAAAGCGATGGGCTGGCCCCAGTAACAAACCGTCTTTGGTTGCTGCACAGGCGCTTCGCCCGCGGTGCCCTGCGCGGCGCGTGCGGTCATCCGCTGATCTTCCACAACCGCCACGACACCGTCCATCGCAAGACAGCCGTCAGTATCAATAGACGTTATCGTACCGCGCGCGAATGGCGCGGTAACCAAAACACCCTCAAGGCAGTTTTCCACTGGATATTCAGCGGCATAGGGGGCAGTGCCGGTGACCTTGGCCAAGCCCTCCGAGCGGCTGACCGGCTTGCCCAGCAGGCCTTGCGACATCTGGTCCAGCTTGCAATCTGTGGCAGGCTTGTCCTGTTTCATATGGGTGCTCACAGTTCTACTCCCGTTGCATCTGCAAGGGTTGCCGCGAGGGCGCGGCGCGCCAGCGGAATTTTAAAATCATTTTCGCCATAACCCTGCGCATCTTCCAGCAGCAGATCGGCAGCCTTGTCGAACACCGCAGCGGATGGCTTTTCGCCTACCAGCAGTTCTGACAGGCGCGGATCATGCCACGGCTTGTGCGCCAGACCGCCAAACGCCAGATCGGCGCGTGATATAAGGCCTTCCTTCATGGCAATCACCGCAGCGACGGATACAAGCGCGAAGGCGTAGGAGGAACGCTCCCTCACCTTGCGATAGATCTGCTTGCCTTCGACAGGGGCGGGCAGGGTGACGCCGGTGATAATTTCACCGGGCTCCAGCACATTGTCCTTCTCCGGCGTGTCACCGGGCAGGCGGTGGAAATCGCGGACGGGCACGGTGCGCTCGTGATCGCCCTGTGCCGTGATCTGGACGCTGGCATTCAGCGCTGCCATCGCTACGGCCATATCTCCGGGATAGGTGGCAATGCAGTGCGCGCTGGTGCCAAGAACGGCATGCAATCGCGCAATCCCCTTGATCGCGCCGCAGCCAGAGCCAGGATCGCGCTTGTTGCAGGGCTGATCGATATTCGTGAAGTAGTAGCAGCGCGTGCGCTGACACAGATTGCCGCCGGTGGTGGCCTTGTTACGCAGTTGCTGCGTCGCGCCTGCCAGGATTGCACGGGCCAGCACGGGATAATCGCTTCGCACCCGATCATGCGCGGCAGTGGCGGTGTTGGTGGCAAGTGCGCCAATGCGCAGACCGCCATCATCCGTATCCGCAATCTTGCCCATTGTCAGGCGATTGATATCGACCAGTTCCTGCGGTGTTTCCACTTGCAGTTTCATCAGATCAACGAGGTTCGTACCGCCGGCGATTGGCAGCGCGTCGATCTTGCCGGTCAATTGTGTGGCATGGTCCAGTCCATCGGGACGGGCGTATTGAAACGGCCTCATGCGGCGTCTCCTTCGGCAACTTCGGCAATGGCGGCAATGATGTTGGCATAGGCGCCGCAACGGCAAAGGTTGCCGCTCATCCGCTCGCGTATTTCATCGGGGGTAGCCTTGATCGGTCCATCCAGGCTTTCGCTGGCATCGCTGGGCATGTTCATGGCGATCTCCTGCAACATGGCAGTGGCCGAACATATCTGGCCGGGTGTGCAATAGCCGCACTGGTAACCGTCATGCTCCACAAACGCCTTTTGCAAGGCAGAGGGGGTATCTGGCGTTCCCAGCCCCTCGATAGTGGTTACGCTGTCGCCATCGTGCATGACGGCGAGTGAAAGGCACGAATTTATCCGCTGCCCATTCACGATAACCGTACACGCGCCGCATTGCCCGTGGTCGCAACCCTTCTTGGTTCCGGTAAGGCCGCAGTTCCGCCGCAGAAAATCCAGCAGGCTGGTGCGTGGGTCGTCGGGAAGGGTGTGCGGGGTATCGTTTACGGTGATGTGCAAGATGGACTCCAGTTTCATCCTGCAACGCGCAGACTTTCCAAAAAGGTCCGCCATCGCGGCAAAATTTCGGCTTTGAAAACTTTTGTTACGTCAGCGCGCGCACCAGCCCATGCGCAGCAGGATTGGTTGCAGTTGCGATCAGTTGGCGTATTGGTGTCGACTTCCCAGACGTTCAGAAGGCTCCTCATGTTCGGCAAACTCTTCCTCCTCTCCACCACAGCAATCATGGCCACGGCAGCTGCCGCGCAGGCGCCTGCCACAATGCCCGATCCGGCACCTGCCACGGTGGAGGAAGATGCCGACTGGGATATCAACAATCCGCCCGGTATCGAAATCACCGAAGTGCCCATCAATGTGAATGAAGGCACATGGATGGATGTCGATGTCTCTCCCGATGGTCGGACCATCGCGTTCTCTCTGCTGGGCGATATCTACACCATGCCGATTGCCGGCGGCACGCCGACGCGCATCGCACAGGGGCTGGCGTGGGAAGTGCAGCCGCGTTTTTCACCCGATGGCAGCCGCATCGCCTTCACCTCCGATCGTGGGGGCGGCGACAACATCTGGATCATGAACGCCGATGGCAGTGACATGCGGCAGTTGACGGACGAGAGCTTCCGCCTGCTGAACCAGCCGACATGGTCCCCCGATGGGCAATATATTGCCGCCAAGAAGCATTTCACAACGGGCCGTTCGCTGGGCACGGGCGAGGTATGGCTTTATCATGTCAGCGGCGGTGGTGGCATCGCATTGGTGGAACGCGCGAACGAGCAATTGCAGAAGGAACTGGGCGAACCAACCTATGCGCCGGACGGCAGTGCCATCTATTACACGCGCAACATCACGCCGGGTAACACCTTTGTTTACGCGCAGGATTCCAATTCCGATCTGTTCAACATCGAACGCTACGATCTGGAAACAGGCGAAGTCACCACCGCGATAAGCGGGCTGGGCGGCGCAGTGCGGCCAGCACCTTCGCCCGATGGCAATATGATCGCATTCGTGCGGCGCGAGAACACGCGCTCCAAGCTTTACGTGAAAGATTTGCAGACCGGACAGGAGCGCATGATTTATGCGGACCTGGATCAGGATGTGCAGGAGACCTGGGCCGTTACCGGGGTCTATCCCAACATGGACTGGACGCCTGACAGCAGGTCCATCGTGTTCTGGGCGGGCGGCCAGATCCGCCGCGTGAATGCAGATGGCACAGGGGCCGCGCAAATCCCCTTCACCATTGCCGACACACGCGGCGTATTGCCCGCGCCGCATCCCGTGATCCCGGTGGCAAGCGATACGGTGGATGTCACCATGGCGCGGTTTGCCGAGGTGTCTCCTGATGGTGATACCGTGGTTTTTGAAAGCCTTGGCAAGCTATATGTCATGAACGCCAACGGCGGCGGCACACCCCGTCCGCTGACGGATGATGATGACGCTTTCCAGCTTTACCCCAGCTGGTCTCGCGATGGCGATTCCATCGTCTATGTCCGCTGGACCGATCAGGGCCTTGGAGAAATTCGCACGGTTGGCCGCAATGGCCGAGGTGGCCGTACCGTTACCGCAATGCCCGGTCTCTATTCGCGGCCGCATTTCTCTCCCGATGGCGAAACCATCGTCTTTGAAAAGGGCGCAGGTGGTTATCTGACCGCACCCGGATATTCCGATAATTCGGGCGTCTATCGCGTTTCCGCCAGCGGCGGCGACGCAGTGCTGGTCAGCCGTGACATGTCGGCTCCGCATTTTGGCGCCAGCAACGAGCGGATTTTCATGACCGGGTCCGATGCTGACAACAGCACGCTGGTTTCCACCGATCTCGATGGCAATGATCCGCGCACCCATGCCAGCGGGGAGCTGGTAACGGGCTATCACGTCTCTCCCACAGGCGAGTTCTTCGCGTTCAGCGAGAATTACGATGCCTTTGTCATGCCCCTGATGCCAGGCGGGCAGACCGCCACGATATCTGGCGCGTCCAAAAGCCTGCCGACCGTGGAAGTGTCGGATTCGGGCGCAAGCTACATTCACTGGTCTGACGGCGGACAGAGGTTGAACTGGTCGCTTGGCCCGACCTTGTACTCGGCATCGCTGGATGGCCTGTTTGCCGACGCACCGCCGCCTGCCGATGCTGATGAAGAGGAGGTTGCGTTCACACCGCCCGAAACAGGCGTATCCATGCTGCGCACGGTCGAGGCCGATCGGCATCAGGGCAGCCTTGCCATCACCGGCGCGCGCGTGATCTCTATGGCGGGCGACGACGGCGGTATCATCGAGAACGCCACCATCCTGATCGAGGATGACATGATCGCTGCCATCGGTGCAGCAGGCAGCGTAACTGTGCCCGCCGGCACACCCACGATTGACGCGGCAGGCCGCACGATCGTGCCGGGCTTCATCGATGCGCACGCGCACGGGTCTTACGCGGTTGACGAACTGGTGCCGCAGCAGAACTGGAACCTGCTTCAGACCCTGGCCCTTGGCACCACGACGATCCACGATCCGTCCAACGATACCCCGTTCTTCGTGGCCGATGACATGCAACGCACAGGCAAGATCCTGGGGCCACGCATGTTCTCTACCGGACGCATTATCTACGGTGCACGCGCGCCGTATGCCTACGCGCAGATCGATACACTGGAGGATGCACTGGACCATGTTCGCCGCCTGCGGGCGGAAGGCGCGCCAAGCGTGAAGAACTATAACCAGCCCCGCCGCGATCAGCGACAGATGGTGGTGGAGGCCGCGCGCCGTGAAAACATGCTGGTGGTGGCAGAGGGCGGTTCGCTGTTCGGCATGGATCTGAACCTGATTGCGGACGGCAATTCCACGCTGGAGCAC
>JBASBA010000423.1:0-2043 GCA_049650885.1 Alteraurantiacibacter sp.
GCGCCAGGAAGGTCGCTCCCATAGAGGCGTCACCGGCCACAAAATAGCCGATAGCCGCGATGAGAAAGAGAACTCCTGCAAGAATGAATAGCTTAGTGGCCATAGTCACCATTCACTCCGGTAGTCGTGGTTGGCGTCGACCATTTCCTTCAATGTTGTCGGGCCGCCCGAAGGCTCAGACGTATGTCGCCCCGGCTCCTGCGTGCCAGCCTCCGGGTTCTCTCCCGCAGCCAGCGCGTCAAGCACCTTGTCAAAACGCTCGGTGGTCAGATCTTCGAAATTGTCATCGTTGATCTGAACCATTGGCGCAGTGGCGCAATTGCCCATGCATTCGACCTCGGTCAGCGTCCACAGGCCATCGTCGGTCGTGTGCCCCTTGCTCATCCCGCGCTTTGCGCAAGCATCCAGAATATCGTCCGATCCGCGCAGCATGCAGGGCGTGGTGCCGCAAACCTGCACGTGAAATCTTCCAACGGGCACGAGATTGTACATGGTGTAGAAGGTGGCCACCTCCAGCACACGGATCACCGGCATGCCAAGGTATTTGGCAAGGTATTCCATCACCGGAAGCGGCAGCCAGCCTTGCGTACTCGTTTCCTCACCCACTTGGCGCTGAGCCAGGTCCAGCAGCGGCATCACCGCGCTTTTCTGGCGGCCTTCGGGATATTTCTTGATATGCCAGTCGGCCTTCTCCCGGTTGGCATCCGTGAAGGTCCAGCCATCGTACTGCGCGCGCAGTTCGGGCGTATCGGGGGCGATATTACGCGCGGCCATCAGCCAGCCTCCGTTCGATATAGCGGCCCACATACAGGCCGATCACTGCGGCGAAGGCGGTGGAAAGCACTTCTTTTACATTCACTTCGCCGTGGAACGCCGCGAGATAGGCGGCAATGGCGGAGGCGAAGGCGGCAAACGCTGCGACGAAGATGAAGAGTTCGCGCAGAATCACCGGTCACACTCCCCGAACACCACATCGATCGCGCCCAGAATGGCGGTAGCATCGGGCAGCATGTGACCTTTGCACATGAAGTCCATCGCCTGGAGGTGGCTGAAAGCCGTAGGGCGAATCTTGCAGCGATAGGGTTTGTTCGATCCGTCGCTCACCAGGTATACGCCGAATTCGCCCTTGGGGCTTTCGGTCGCCACGTAGACTTCACCGGCAGGCACGTGAAAGCCTTCGGTGTAAAGCTTGAAGTGGTGGATCAGCGCTTCCATCGACTGCTTCATCTCGGCGCGCTTTGGCGGCGCAACCTTGCGATCGTCTGAAGCGACAGGGCCTTCGGGCATTTCCGCAAGGCACTGCTTGATGATCTTCGCGCTTTCGTACACTTCCTTCACGCGCACCACGAAGCGGTCATAGCAATCGGAATTGGTGCCGATGGGAATCTCGAAGTTCATCCGGTCGTACACGTCATAGGGCTGCGACTTGCGCAGGTCCCAGGGGATGCCGGCCGCGCGGATCATCGGGCCGGAGAAGCCCCACTTCACGGCATCATCCTTCGATACCACGGCGATATCGACATTGCGCTGCTTGAAGATGCGGTTGTCCAGCACCAGGCTCATCGCATCGCCGAACAGTTCGGGAAGGCGGCCATCCACCCAGTCACCGATGTCGGTGAGAAGTTTCAGCGGAACGTCCTGGTGCACGCCGCCGGGACGGAACCATGCAGCGTGCATACGCGCGCCCGATGCCCGCTCGAAGAAGTTCATGCAATCTTCGCGCAGTTCAAACACCCAGAGGTTGGGCGTCATCGCGCCCACATCCATCACATGCGCGCCGATATTGAGCATGTGATTACAGATGCGGGTCAGCTCTGCAAACAGCACGCGCAGATATTGGCCACGTTCTGGCACCTCGACGTTCAGCAGCTTTTCGATGGCCAGGACGTAAGAATACTCCTGCGCCAGTGGAGAGCAGTAATCGAGCCGATCGAAATACGGCAGCGCCTGCAGATAGGTCTTGTACTCGATCAGCTTTTCAGTGCCGCGATGCAGCAGGCCGACGTGCGGATCGATCCGCTCGATGATCTCGCCATCCAGCTC
>JBASBA010000424.1:0-6529 GCA_049650885.1 Alteraurantiacibacter sp.
ATAAATGTCTGACCGGGCGAGGGGGGTCAAGTCAGGAATCAATCCTATGGGTGTATAACGGTATGCACACCCCCAATCAGTCAGGACAAGAAAACGATCTCGCTTGTGAACCCAATTGGGCAGGTAACATCCCCCATCAAGACAGGTTAGAGCCCCCGTATGGTCAGGATAACTCCCCCATTTGGACAGGAACTAAGAACTAACCACTTGGTATTACTACGATTTTTGATCCTGAATCAGAATCTTTGGAATCAGAAAACTTCCGCATGCTACGCAAGCGGTGAGTTTGAAGGTTTTGTTTTTAAGTTAGTCGGCTTAACGATACGTCGCGATGCTACCGAGGATCTTTCGCACATAATCTCGTGTCTCTCTGAACGGTGGAACTCCGCCGTGCTTCAAAACGTTTCCAGGCCCGGCATTGTACGCTGCTAAAGCAAGACGCCAGTCACCAAACCGATCAAGCTGTTTGCGAAGATAACGAGCTCCGCCATCAAGGTTCTGCTCAACATCCCACGCATTGCTAACGCCAAGATCACCGGCTGTAGCGGGCATGAGCTGAGCCATACCTATCGCACCTACATGACTTTTAGCGTCGGGCCGATAACGGCTTTCCTGCATGAGCAGTGCGTCGAACAAAGCCACTGGAACACCATTTGCGCATGCCGCAGTTACAATTCGGCTGAAATATTGCTTTCGCCGTAGCTGCGCATCGAGATGAAGGCCCGGACGAGGCAAATAAGCCGTTTCTACACACGCTGACTCGATCGACCAATTCGACGGTGAGCGTCGCGGGATGTTAAGTATCTGGGGAGCCCGCATCCATCTCGGGATCTGCACATGGCCTATGCTTTCACGAGGCGGTTCAAAGACAGCAGCCTTATATCCAAAGGATTGAAAATCGTGGTTCAAATCTTCCGAGGATTGCTTGGATTGAAGTTCATCACTCAAACCTGGAGATCCGGGTTCAAGCAAAACAAACTTCGCATCCTGGATTACCGGAAAATTCAGTAAGGTCGCCTCACGGGGCAGAGCCTCCGCCGGCATTAGCATGGCGGCAACCACGGTTATGGTTGTGAAACTTCTTGTCATCGCGAACACTCCAAAATTTGAAGTGCCTGGCGAGTTATCGCATCGCGGACATTAGGTGAGAGCCACCCCGTTAGCAACCTGCCTGAATTGCCTCAGGCGAAAGGTCAGGAAATCAATGCTCCGAGCAGTTTTATGCCGAAGATAAAGGAAAGAGGGTGAGGGGAGGGCGGAAGGAACGAACACGATGCTCAAAGCCCTCAAACCTACCCAGATAACGGCAGACATTGTTGCCGCATTGCGCGGCAAATGGCAGGGCAGCTAC
Source organism: Alteraurantiacibacter sp. (assembly GCA_049650885.1). Classification (GTDB taxonomy): domain Bacteria; phylum Pseudomonadota; class Alphaproteobacteria; order Sphingomonadales; family Sphingomonadaceae; genus Alteraurantiacibacter. Next base: position 1,352 of record JBASBA010000424.1, read on the forward strand.
GCTTTTTGCATGTGCCCGGCCCATGACGATCGAAAGCCAAGCCTGTCGATCAGACAAGGTGATCGAGGGCTACTGGTCCACTGTTTCGCAGGCTGCGCACCGAGCAGTATCCTGAAAGAGATCAACCGGCTCGAGCGCAGTTCTACGAAAGCGGTTGCGGACTATCGACCGCAAGGCGCTCGAACAGATGTAAGCTGGCTGTGGGAGCAGGGCACCACGATCGGAGGAACGCTCGCGGAGCGTTATCTGACAGGGCGCAATCTACCCATCGATGCGGTCGATCTTCGCTTTCACCCCAATTGTCAGAACGGCCGGAAGCCGCTGGAGCGTTACGAGCCGGCGCTCATGGTCGGAATGCGTCTGCGCGGCAATTTGGTGGGAATTCAGCGCATCTTTCTTGATCCGGAGACTGCCAAGCATCGCGACAAGAAGATCATCGGTCAATCGCGCTTCGCATCGTGGGAGGGCATTCAACCGACCCATACGCTGGCGATCGCGGAGAGCTTCGAAGACGCTCATGCCTATGCGACCATGAAACGCATTCCGTGCTGGTCCAGCATGGCTGCGAACAAACTCCATGCGATCGCCATTCCCGAATGCGTGACAACCATCATCCTGGCGCCGGACAACGACAGGGCGGGACGCATGGCGATTGGCCGGAGCCGGAAGGTCTACATGGAAGCAGGCTACGACGTGAAAGTCGATCTGCCGACAACGCACAAGGATTGGGCGGGCATGATCGAGGCGAGGGCGGGGCACCGATAGCGGGGCAGGGCGAGCAGAAAGAGGAGGGGGAAGGCGGGTGCAGAATTAAATCTGCATCGGGAGCCAAAAATGACCGACCTCTTCGACCGGGACCAGACGATCCGCACCGACACTCTGGCAAAACTGGCAGCGCAAATCAGCGACCAGACGATCGACCGCAAGGCGCTGAATGCTGCCGCCACGACGATCTACGGCGGCACCAACGCCAGCGGAGCCTGGACACAGCGCGACAGCTTCGAACTCCTCGAGCAGGCGCTTACCATTTATCTGCGCGATATTCCTCCCATCCAGACCTTTGAGGCAATCGCGCCATTGTGCGATCTGGTCGACGCGCTGCCGACCCACACGGTCCGCAGTGAAGAACAGTTGCAATACCAGCAATTCTCGACCCCGGCGGATCTCGCCGCGCTAATGGTCCTGCTGGCCCGGCCACGCGCCGACGACATCGTGCTGGAGCCGAGCGCCGGCAACGGTTCGCTGCTGGCAACACTTCCAACGGTAACATCCCTCCACCTCAACGAGCTGAACGACAGGCGCCGCGAAGGCCTGACCATGCTCTTTCCCGATGCTACAATCACCGGCCACGATGCCGCGCTTCTGACATCGCACCTTTCGGTCTCGCTCGCCCCGACCCTGATCCTTATGAACCCGCCATTCTCGCGGTCCGAAGGGAAGGGCGCCGATCGCTACGCCGCCGTGCGCCATCTTCGCTCCGCGATTGCCAAGGCCGCCCCCGCTGCGCGGATCGCCGCCATCATGCCGGACTGGTTCACCACCAGTTCCGCAATGGCCAAAATCTACGACGAGACACTGGAAGGCTGCAGCGTGCGCAATTCGGTAGCGTTAGAGAAATGCTATCACAAGCAGGGCACCAGCATCGCGGTGCGCCTCTACCTCATCGACAAGCGCCCCGGTAACATCCGGCCTACCGTGCTGGCGCGCGCGACCGTGCGCGATCTCCTTACAGAGCTGAAGCTGACAGCGCGGAGCGAGGCGGCACCAGCGAACCCGGTGCCAGTCACGCCCACTCCTTCCAAGAAGCCATCATTGTTCCGCGCCATGCGCAGCAAGACGGCCGTCGCACCGCCGGTCATCCGTGCGAAAGCGAAGAACGAAGTTCTGCCGGTGGTCTATACCGCGCTCACCGATGCGCGCCCGCTCGGCGACCAGGTGGGGGTCTATCTCCCCTACCGTCCAAGCCGCATCGATCTCGCGAACTCGGGAACGCATCCCACCGCGCTCGTCGAAAGCGTGGCGATGGGGTCGATCCCCGGACCGATCCCCGACTATGTTCCCATCCTGCACGAACGCATCGTCAACGAGCTCGTGCTGTCCGAAGCACAGCTTGAAACGCTTGTTTACGCAGGCAATGCGTGGGAGCAGTTTCTGCCCGGCACGATGAAGCCCGCCGAGAACAGCGTGGGTCTGGAGCTGGCCGAAGACGGCGACACCTATCGCAAGGGCTATTTCCTGGGCGATGGCACCGGGGCGGGGAAGGGCAGGCAGATCGCCGGCTGCATTCTCGACAATTGGCTGAACGGACGCCGGAAGAACATCTGGGTCAGCAAGAACGGGCAGCTGCTCGAGGACGCACGTCGCGACTGGGAGGCGCTGGGCGGCCTGTCGGCCGATGTACAGCCGCTGTCCAACTGGAAGATCGACCAGCCCATCGGCATGTCCGAGGGCATCCTGTTCGTCACCTATCCGACCCTGCGAAGCGCGCGCCAGGATGCGACCCGGCTCCAGCAGATCCTCGATTGGGCACAGCCCGCTTACGAAGGAGTGATCGCGTTCGACGAAAGCCACGAAATGGGCGGCGTCGCAGGCGGGGAGGGCGCGATGGGCCGCAAGAACGGCTCGCAGCAGGGCGTGGCAGGCGTGCTGCTTCAGAACCACCTTCCCAAGGCCCGCGTGCTGTACGCGTCGGCCACCGGTGCCTCCGAGGTCAACAACCTCGCCTATGCCGTCCGGCTCGGGCTGTGGGGACCGCATACGGCGTTCCCCTCGCGCGAGCAGTTCATCAGCGAAATCCGCGATGGCGGGATCGCCGCGATGGAACTCGTCTGCCGCGACCTGAAGGCGCAGGGGCTCTATCAGGCGCGCGCGCTCAGTTTCGCGGGCGTCGAGTACGAAATCCTCAAACACGCGCTCACCGAGGAGCAGATCGCCATCTACGGTGAATATTCGTCCGCATGGTCGATCATCAACCGCAACATGGAGCGGGTGTTGGAGCTGACCAATGTGGTCGACGAGATTGAGGGCGATACGCTCAATAGCGGCGCCAAGGCGGCGGCGCGGTCGCGGTTCGAGTCCAGCAGGCAGCGGTTCTTCAACCAGGTGCTGCTTTCGATTAAGCTGCCGACGATCATCGATGCGATCGACCATCACCGGGCCCAGGGTCAGTCCGCCGTCATCCAGCTGGTCACGACCGCGGAAAGCATTCTCGACCGGAGGCTTGGCGCGCTGTCGCCCGACGAACGGGCCAATCTGGAGATCGAACTGTCGCCGATCGACAATGTAATCGACTATCTCGACCGGGCGTTTCCAACGCAGCAAATGCGCATTTTCACCGACGATACGGGCAAGGAATGCTCGATGCCGCTCTATGACGATGCCGGCAATCCGGTCCACAACCAGGAAGCCATCGCCGCCAAGAACGCGCTGATGGAACAGATCTGTGCGATGCCGCCGATCAAATCGGCACTGGATGCGATCATCGAGCATTACGGGACCGACGACGTTGCCGAGGTGACCGGACGTTCCAAGCGCCTCGTGACCCAGAGCGACGGATCGCAGAAGCTGGAAAGCCGTTCGCCGCGCACCAATCAGGCCGAAGCCGCGAGTTTCATGGATGGCCGCAAACGCATTCTGATATTCAGCGATGCTGGCGGAACGGGGCGCTCCTACCATGCCAGTCTCGACGTCAACAACCAGGAGCGTCGGGTTCACTTCCTGCTGGAGCCGGGCTGGAGGGCGGACAGGGCCATTCAGGGCCTTGGGCGCACGCATCGTACCCACCAGGCCACCACGCCGCTGTTTCGGCCGTGCACGACCGACTGCAAGGGCGAGCTGCGCTTCACCAGCACGATTGCCCGGCGGCTCGACAGCCTCGGAGCGCTGACGCGCGGCCAGCGTCAGACCGGCGGACAGAATCTGTTCGATCCGGCCGACAATCTCGAAAGCGAATATGCCCGCGCCGCGCTCGTCACCTGGTTCCACCTGCTGGGCGATGGCAAATTGACCAGCACCACCATGCTCGAATTCGAGGAGCTGTCTGGTTTGAAGCTGACCGAAGAGGGCGGGGTGCTGGTCGAAGAGCTTCCGCCGATCCAGCGCTGGCTCAACCGCATCCTGGCGCTGCCGATCGCGATGCAGAACCGTATCTTCGACGAGTTCCTCAGCCTTGTCGAAACCCGCGTCGATGCCGCGCGTGAAGCGGGAACGCTCGATATCGGCGTGGAAACCATCGCGGTCGAGAACGCGAAAGTGATCGAGGACATCGTGCTGCGGACCGACAGCCGGACCAAGGCTACGTCGCATCTGCTCACGATCGAGATCGCCAAACGCCTGAAACCCGTCTCCTGCGAGAGGATATTCGCGATCGCCGACGAATGCGAGAAGCCCCGCTTCATGCGCAATGCCAAATCAGGCAAGGTTGCGCTGGCGGAACACGCCCGCTCGCTGATGCAGGATTCAGGTGAAATGCTCAAACGCATCCTGCTGACACGGCCGACCCGGCGCGAATACCAGCTGGTCGAGGAACTGGCGGAGAGCGCATGGGAAAGCTGCTCGCGAACCGAGTTCGAAGCGGCATGGCGCGAGGAAGAGGGCGAAGCCGCTCAGCGCAAGATCACCGAACGCCTTTACATCGCTACCGGCCTGCTGCTGCCGATCTGGTCCGCGTTCCCGAAAGACTATCTGGCGGTTCGGCGCATCGTCAACAATGCCGGCGCAAGCTGGCTCGGGCGGCTCGTCGATGAAAGCGACGTGCCCGCGCTGCTCAAGACCTTCGCGATCAGCAGCGAGGTTGTCATGTCGGGCGACGGTGTGATGGAAGTCCTCAATCGGCGCAACACGGTAACGATCGAACGGCCGTGGCCAATGACGATCAAGCGCAGTCTCGTCAATAAGGAGCAGCGCATCGAGATTGTGGGCGACAACGCGTCGCACCTCACCTGGCTGAAGTCGCTCGGCTGTTTCACCGAGATCATCGCCTACAAAACGCGGGTCTTCGTGTCCGCGGACCGGGCTGACACCATCGTTAGAGCGATCATGGAGACGGCCTGAAGCCTCAAATGAAGCGGGCAGAAAGGAGAGGGGGAAGGGATGGGGTGTCCTGATGAATTGTCGGGATCAACCTCAAGGAGAAGACCCCATGACTGCCCCGAAAAACAAAGGCGCATCGAACGCCGT
>JBASBA010000425.1:0-6339 GCA_049650885.1 Alteraurantiacibacter sp.
CTGAAGTCTATATCGCGATCGGCATCTCCGGCGCGATCCAGCATCTGGCGGGCATGAAGGATTCCAAGGTGATCGTGGCGATCAACAAGGATCCCGACGCGCCCATCTTCCAGGTGGCTGACATTGGTCTTGTGGCAGACCTGTTCACGGCAGTGCCGGAACTGACCGAAAAACTATAAGCCACCAATCTATCTGACAAACAAGACCTCCCCCGAATTGATACGGGCGGAGGTCTTTTTGTATTCATTCCAATGCCCTGCTCTGATCCGAAATGCATCGCGCCAGAGGCCGACCGAGAATCTGTTGCCGGAAAAAACGGCGACCGTGGCTAGAAGATCTGGGTCAGGAAGTGGATGGTTACGCCCACAAGGCCGCCCACCAGTGTGCCGTTGATGCGGATGAACTGCAGGTCACGCCCCACGGCGCTTTCTATGCGGCCCGTGACTGTGCGCGCATCCCAGCTTTTCACCGTGTGCGAAACCAGGCCAACAATCTGGTCGCCATAGCGGTTTACCACGCCCACCAGCGTTCGCCGGGCAAAGCGGTTTATCTGCATTTGCAACGCCGGGTCGTGCCGCAGGGTTTCACCCAGTTCGGCCAGCGAATGGCCGATTTCGCCACCCATCGCCCGGTCCGGATTGCGGATGTTATCGATCAGCGATTTGCGCAGGCGTTCCCACACGCCCATCCACCATTCGGACACTGCAGGATTGGCAAGCAGGTCGTTCTTCATCCGCTCTACCTTGGCTCTGGTTGCGGGATCATGCTGCAGATCATGTGCCAGCTTCTCCAGACCCTCCTGCACCTTGCTGCGCAGCGGATGATCCGGATCCACCAGGATCTCGGCAAGCAGCCGATAAAGGCCGTCCAGCACGGAATTGGCCAGCCTGCCGTCCAGTCCTGCCCAGCGAATGATGGAATTGGCACGCTCCTGCACCATCGTGCGCACCATCTCCTCGTTATCTTCCAGCGTCAGCCCGGCCCAGCGGATCATGCTGTCCATCAACGGGCGATGGCGATTATCAGCGATGGCCGCGTCCAGCATCCGGCCCAGCAGGGGGGCCACGTCCAGCTTTTCCGCCTGCCGCGCCAGCCCCGCCTTCACCTGCAGGCCAAGCCTGTCGGGATCGAGCGATTCCAGGAGTTCCACGAACAACTGCCCCGCCCCTGCGCGCAACCGGCCTCCTGCGGAATCTCCGCGCTTCGCCAGGAAATCACCAGCGGCGCGCGCCACGTTCATATTCCGCATCCGGCGCGCCACCACGACAGGCGTCAGAAAGTTGGTGCGGAGAAATTCCGCCATCGTATCCGCAATCCGGTCCTTGTTCTGCGGGATGATCGCGGTGTGCGGGATCGGGATGCCCAGCGGGTGGCGGAACAGGGCGGTCACCGCGAACCAGTCTGCAAGGCCGCCAACCATGGCGGCCTCCGCAAACGCATGAACATAGCCCCACGCCGGATGCACGCTCAGCATATTGTGGGCGAGCAGGAATACGCCTGCCATCCCTACCAGAAGCAAGGTGGCAGCGATGCGCATGCGGCGCGCGCGATCGGACGGCAGGGGCGCGCCGCCGTGCACCATCAGGTTGCCCCTACTCGGCAGGCTGAGCCTCCGGTGTCGAGTAGTTTTCGTCGCCCGGCTTGTACGTCAGCAGCTTCTCGCGCAGCCATGGGCCAAGCTTCCTTTCCAGACCGTCAGCAAGGCTGAAACCTGCGGGCACGATCAGGAGTGTCAGCGCAGTCGACAGGATGAGACCACCGATTACCACCGTGCCCATCGGCGCACGAAACGCACCGTCACCGCTGAGAGAAACGGCAGTGGGCACCATGCCCGCCGTCATCGCCACGGTTGTCATCACGATGGGCTGCGCGCGTTTGTGCCCGGCTTCCAGGATGGCCGCGAGCTTTTCCTTGCCCGCCTCCATTTCCTCGATCGTGAAATCGATCAGCAGGATGGAGTTCTTGGCCACGATGCCGAGCAGCATCAGCATGCCGATGAAAACCGGCAATGATATGGGGTCGGGAATGCCGTTTCTCAGGTAACCCGAGATATAAAGCGCAATCAGGCCGCCCAGCGGGGCAAGCAGTAGCGAGGTCATGTTCACCAGCGGAGAAACGACACGGCGATAAAGCAACACCAGCACCGAGAAGACCAGCAGGAAGCCTGTTACCACTGCCGTGACAAAGTCATTGATCAGGTCCGCCTGCCATTCGTCGGCACCCACAGGCCTGTTGGATACGCCGGTTGGCAGGTCGCTCAGGACAGGAAGGTTGTTGATCGCGCTCAACACATCTCCACGCGCCACGCCCTGCGCGACATCCACGCCCACAAACACCCGGCGTTCCTGGTTATAACGCTGGATCGACGTTGGCCCCATACCCAGGCTGATATCGGCTACGCGACTGAGCGGGACCGATCCGCCGGTTGCAGTGGGAACCGGAAGGTTCTCGATTGTAGAGATGCTGCGTCGATCGTTCTCGGCAAGACGCACGCGGATCGGGATCTGCCTGTCGGACAGCGAGAACTTGGCGGCGTTCTGGTCGATATCGCCAAGCGTCGCGATGCGGATTGCCTGGCTCAGCGCGCTGGTGCTTACACCGAGGCTTGCAGCAAGGTCCTCGCGCGGCTCGATCAGCAATTCGGGGCGTTGCAAGTCGTAATCGATGCGCGGTGCCACTGCGCCTTCAACCGCTTCCATCTGCTCCACCAGCGTGCCCGCTGTCTCATAAAGCAGTTCCGGATCGGAGCCTGCCAGCATAATGGAGATTGCGCGGCCGGTGCCGCCACCGCCCTGGTTATTCATGAAATTCACGCGGGCATCGGCAATATCCTGTAGCACCGGCGTCATTTCACGCTCGAAATCGATGCTGGAGCGCACACGATCATCGTGCAGGACCAGACTGATGCGTCCCGAACCCTCATTCGCCGTGCCAAGCGCCAATGCCACTTCCTGCTCTTGACTGAGGCGAGCAGAAACTTCGTCCACCACCGCTTCTGTCTGTTCCAGCGTGGTGCCCGGCACCATGGAGATACTCACCCGACTGAAATCGCTATCGCCATCGGGGAAGAACTGGGTCGGCAGGCTCGCGCCGATAATGACGGTAAGGGCTAGGGCCACGATGCCCACCATCATCATCCACACGCGATGGTCGAGGAAGCGGGCTGCCATGTAGCGTGCGCGTTTCGAGAAATGCGTAGCCCAGCCTGTGAAGAAGCCGAGCACAAGGCCGAGGATCATGTTGATCAGCCCGCCCACGACATACGCAGGTATGGCCAGCAGCAGGAGCATGCCTACGCCGGGAAAAGCGGAAGCTTCCTCTGGCCCGGCTGGCGCTTGGCCGTTGCCCAGCAGAATCGGAACGCCGAAAAATAGCGCGTAACCGACCAGCAAGGCCGCCAGATGGAAGTACCAGCGAGACGAGATCTTACCTGTACGCTTGCGCAGGGCATGAAACGCTGTCGTATCAAGTGACCAGCGCAAGACGCGCATATAGCGATCCATCAAAGGTCCTTCGCCATGCGACGCATGCCCTTTCGCCTTCAGGAAATAAGCGGCGACCATCGGTGTGATAAGGCGGGCCACGGCAAGGCTCATCAATACCGACGCCACCACGGTCCCACCAAAATTCTTGAAGAATTCGCCCGAAATTCCGGGCATCAGTGCCACCGGCAGAAACACAGCGACGATACAGAATGTAGTGGCCACCACGGGCAGGCCGATTTCGTCCGCCGCATCGATACTGGCCTGGTAGGCGCTTTTGCCCATGCGCATGTGGCGCACGATATTCTCGATCTCCACGATGGCGTCATCGACAAGAACACCCGCGACGAGTCCCAGTGCAAGCAACGACATGGTGTTCAGCGAAAAGCCGAGCATGTCCATGAAGTAGAACGTCGGAACTGCCGAAAGCGGGATGGCCAGCGCGGCGATAATGGTGGCCCGCCAGTCGCGCAGGAACAGGAACACGACGACAACGGCAAGCAGGGCGCCCTCGATCAGCAATGCCATCGAGCTTTCGTACTGGTTCTTGGTGTAGTCGACTTCGGTAAACAGGCGCGTGAAGCTGATGCCGGGGTTCGCCTCCTCGATTTTTTGCAACACTTCCACGGCATCGTCGTAAACGCTCACGTCCGATTCGCCGCGCGCGCGTGTAATGGAGAAGGTAACGACCTGCTTGCCAGCAACCTTGGCCACGCTGCGAACTTCGCCGACTGAATCCTGCACGCGGGCGATATCGGCCAGCTTGATGGAGCGACCGCCACCCAGCGCGATCTGCGTCTGCGATAGTTCATACGCATTTTCTGCGTTGCCCAGCACACGAACCGACTGGCGCGATCCCGCGATTTCGGCCTGCCCGCCGGCCGCGTTGATGTTGAGTTGGCGCAACGCACCGTTCACCTGGCTGGCCGTGACCCCCAGCGACTGCATGCGACCGGGATCGAGGATCACCAGGACTTCACGATCCACACCGCCATTGCGCGACACGTCTGCCAGCCCTTCCACGGTCAGCAATTGTTTGGTCACGGTATCGTCGATGAACCAGCTTAGTTGCTCAATCGTCATGTCTTCGGCGGTAACGCCATAGGAAACGATGGGCTGCGAACTTGTAGACTGCTTGAACACGCGCGGTTCGAGAATGCCGTCGGGCAGTTCGCCGCGAATATTGTCGATCTCGCTTTTCACCTCGTTCGTTGCTTCGGCAATGTCGGTACCAATGGCGAATTCGATGACGGTCTGCGAATTGCCTTCCGATGCGGTGGAGCGAATGTTTTCAACGCCATCCAGGGTCTGGACCGCGGCCTCTACACGCTGGGTAATCTGGTTCTCGACTTCCGGTGGGGCAGCGCCGGGCTGCGAGATTGAGATGATGATTACCGGGAATTCGATATCGGGTTGGTCTTGGACATCCATGTCCTGGAACGCGAGGATGCCCGCCAGCATCAGACCCACGAATGCAAGGATGGGTACGATCGGATTTCGGATCGACCAGGCGGAGATATTATTTAGGTTCATATGATAAGGCCCAAGGTGCCTATTCGGTTACAGGGCGAACCTTGTCACCCTCTGTCAGGAAGCCACCGGCGCGCAGCACGACCCGCTCCCGGCCTGTCAGGCCAGAAGCGACAACGATACCTTCGTCGCTGATCGCGCCGACTTCGATGGGACGGCGAACCACAGTGTTTTCCCCGTTCACGATATAAACGTAGCTACCGTCGTCATCGGAAAGGATCGCACTTTCGGGAAGGCGCGGGGCAACCACGGTTTCACTGGCCAGTTCGATGCTGGCAAAGCCGCCGGGGCGCAGCGCGGGATCATAGCTGAGCGCACAGCGCGCCGTACCCTGCCGCGTTTGCTCTTCGATCACGGGTGATTTCTGCCACACGGTGCAGGTAAATTCCTGATCGCCACCTACGGGGGTCACAGTTCCGACAGCACCGACATTGACCAGGTTAAGCTCGGCCTCGCCGATGCGAGCCAGCAGTTCCATCTCGCCGCCGCGGGCGATGGTGAAAAGCGCGCCGCCCCCCGGACCGACGACCTGCCCGGGCTCCACTGCACGCGTCAGCACAAGACCCGCTGCGGGCGCAACGATGTTGAGCTGCGCGTTACGGGCGCGACGTTCACCCAGTTGTGCGCGGGCAACCGACACGCGCGCGACAGCCGCGTCACGTGTGGCGGTTAGGCGATCAATATCGGCCTGACTGATAAAGCCCCGCTCCACCAGTTGCAGGGCGCGATCAAGATTGGCCTGCGCCAGATCGGCATCGGCCTGCGCAACCTGGGTTTGTGCGGATTGCGCGGATTCCTGCTGGTTTTGCACAGAACGATCGATGACGGCCAGTATCTGACCCTGACGGACCCAGTCACCTGCGTCCACCGGAACGGATACCACGCGGCCGCCCTCACCAACCGAGCCGACGGGAATTTCGCGGCGCGCAGCCAGCGTGCCGGTCGCGTTGATCGCGCCCTGCAACGTGCCGGCGCCCGGCGCGAGGACGGTAACCGCAGGGACCGTTCCCTCGTCATCAGGCGCAAAGGCAACTTCCTCTTCGCCGCCGCTCAGCATCAGCGCAGCAATCAGTGCACCGGCAACCAGAATGGCCAGTACGATCCACATGCGTTTGCGCCCCTCGCTCCTGTCCTCGGCGGAGGGCTCATCGTCCAGGACCGTGCGATCTTCGAGATCGGCCGTATCTACTCGGCTTTCGTAATTCATCGGCAACATGCCTCTTAATGCGCGCGCGTATGCCATACCATGAGTGGCGGCCCTGCGCGACCGGCCCCTTTGGCCGTTATCGCGCGCCATAGACCCCTGTTGGTGCACTGCGCAACGAAC
>JBASBA010000426.1:0-1517 GCA_049650885.1 Alteraurantiacibacter sp.
AGGGCGGACTGAATAGCGAACAGGCCGACCGGGCCGCAGCCCCATACAGCCACCGTATCGTCGGACTGAATGTCGGCATTCTCCGCGCCCATCCAGCCCGTTGGCAGGATGTCGGACAGAAATAGGACTTTGTCGTCTTCCAGATGATCGGGAACGACGATCGGGCCGACATCGGAGAATGGCACACGCACATATTCGCATTGTCCACCGGAATAACCGCCGGTGAGGTGCGAGTAGCCGAACAGGGCAGACATGGGCTGACCGTAAAGCGTGGCCGACATGTCCTGCTTTTCCGCCGGGTTGGAATTGTCGCAGGCAGAAAACTGCTGTTGTTTGCAATGGAAACATCCACCGCAACTGATGGTAAAGGGCACGACGACGCGCTGCCCCTTTTCCAGCGTGCTGTCGGTGCCGGTTTCGACGACTTCGCCCATGAACTCATGCCCCAGCACATCGCCGGGCCGAACAGCGGGGATGACGCCATCATAAAGGTGAAGGTCCGAACCACAGATAGCGGTGCTGGTTACCTTGATGATCGCATCGCGCGAATTGATGATTTCGGGATCGTCGACGGTATCCACGCGGACATCGTTTGTCCCATGCCAGGTCAGGGCTCTCATTGTCCGTTCTCCAGTTGAATTTGACTCGCTTCTTCGCGGGTTCGCGCAGAAGTGGCGATTTCGCCGGTTTCCATGAGCATCTTAAGGCGTTTGAGATCATGTCGCGCCTGCATCCCCGGCTCGCGCAGGAATAGCTTGGCCAGCGACTGCCAGATTGCGCCGCCGGGCGGGTCATAGGCGATGGTCAGGCTTACCCGTGTACCCCGTTCGCCGGGAGCATCCGTGAAGGTAACCTGCCCTTCGGTTTCGATTGTCGAACCTTCGACCGAACGCCAAGCGATGCACTCATCGGCCCGGTCCTCGGTAATTTCGGTGACAACGTTTACCGTCTGACCGGCGGGCGTTTTGATCGTCCAAACGGACCGGTCATCCCCCTTCGTTTCGATCCGTTCGACATTCTCCATCGCCTTCGGCAGGTTTGAGAAATCGCGCCAAAAAGCGTAAAGTTCTGAACGCGGCTTACGGATCGTTACCGAGCGCCCAACCAGTGCAAGGTTGCCTTCCGGCTGCCGTTTGGCACGCTCAGCTGCGTCGTCGCTGTTCCGGTTACGATGTCGATGCGAGAGAAAGCCTCCGAATGCGACCGCGCCCGCTGTGACCAGCAATCCAACAATGCCTGCCGAACCTGCCTTATTTTTCTGTCTTGCCATAATTTATTTCCTAAAACTGTCTTAAATAGGCGCCAAAGCCGCGAATGGTTCCGGCTATGCCGGACGAACCGCGGGCTTTCCGCGACGACGTATTCCAGCGTTCTCAATCCGGTATGTCCTCCACTGAAGTCGGGTTCGCTTCCGCGATACCGTTCTCAGCGTGCCGAAACGCGCTCAACGCAGCATAGACCTGCAACCGCGCCCGCATGACCGACCCCAGCGGGCGGTGGGCGGCAAGACTATGGGC
>JBASBA010000427.1:0-3465 GCA_049650885.1 Alteraurantiacibacter sp.
CGGCGCGCACACGGCTGCGGGTAAAGATCTGGCGTGGCGAGAGGTTGATCTCGGGAATGATCTTCTCGTTATCAATCCGGCGATTACCCTCAAGGATAATGCGGTTGATAATCGGGTTTTCTTCAACCGCGATAACCACGTTGCCATTGTTATTGGCGATGGAGAAATCCGCGAACAATTCCGTGTTCGCCAGATCGATCAGAGCCTGATCGGCGGCGGCAGCGGTGTACACCATGCCGGGACGCAGCTGGATGTAGGAGACGATCGTCTCCGGCTCCAGCCGCTGCGCACCCGATACGCCGATCGAGCGAATAACGTCACCCTGCTCTTGCGATGTAGCGACAGGCGCTTCCTGCCTGACATCGACCCGCTCCTGCTCAGGCGGCTGCACCGGATCGCTCTCCAGCGTCTCCATTGCATCTTCAAGAGGCTGTTGATCCTGCGCCAGCGCATGTGCTGGCAATCCTGCAAGCATGGTGCAACCCAGCAGGGTTGCCATGTGATGCTGGGAAATTATCGTCCTGGCCTTGGAGCCCATTATCCGTCCACTCTTGTCGACACTTGCGCACTGGCGAAATTTCAAGCCACAGACCCGCCCCCGGCGGGTGTGAGCTTTGCCGGTTTCTCACGCGAAAAACGCCCTTGCCCGATGCCACACTGGCAATCAAGCGAAGTTGCCCCGATACGCGTGATAAACGTCGTCCTTTCCCCACCTAAAGCTTTTCACCCTAACTCCCGAAAAACGGCAGCTTGGATATATCGATCACAGTCACGAACAGCATTAAAGCCAGCACGAGAGCCATGCCGGTACGAAACGCCCATTCCTGACTGCGCGGGCTGGCTGGCTTGCGACGGATCGCTTCGACCGCGTAGAAAGCCAGGTGCCCACCGTCGAGTGCGGGGATTGGCAGCAGGTTAATGAATGCCAAGTTAAGCGAGATGAGCGCGGCGAAGCTGGTGAACTCAAGCCACCCAAGACTCAGTTGTTCGCCAGAGACCTTCGCGATGGTGATCGGCCCACCAAGCTCCTTCACGGAGCGTTCGCCAGTGAAAATCTGGCCAATGCCGGTAAGCATCAGGTCCACTGTCTCGATACACTGCTGCCATGCCATACCCACCGCCGCGATGGGACCAACCGCCTCAAAAATGCGGTCGCCAACACGGCCTTCCACGCCGATGCGCCCGATAACGGTCTCGTTACCGAACTGGTCCTGTATCTCGATCCGGTCCGTGACGACGGGAATGGTGAAAGTGCGGCCATCGCGCTCAACCGAAATATCCAGTTCACGATCAGGAAAAAGCATGATCGACTGCGACACATCGCGGAAATCGAGCGTTTCATTGCCCTCCACCGCTACGATCCTGTCTCCCAGCTCAAGCCCCGCATCGCGGGCTGGCGAATCCTCTGCAAAGGCCGCGATAACCGTTTCCTCTGCGGGGTCGGCTGCAACAGGATTGCCGAAGATCATGAAGAAGGCCGCAAAGATGCCAATGGCGATCAGGACATTGGCGACCGGCCCCGCAGCCACGATCAAGGCGCGTTGCCAAAGCGTTGCAGCCTGAAAATCGCCCTTTCGCACAGGCGCTCCCGCATCGGGCTGGCTGGCGGGGTTCATATCGCCCTGAAACTGCACATAGCCGCCCAAGGGTAGCGCCGACAGCTTCCAGCGCGTGCCCCGTTTGTCGGTGTAACCGGCAATTTCCTTGCCGAAACCAACCGAAAACGCCTCTGCCCCAACGCCAAACATGCGGCCCACGAGGTAATGTCCAAGCTCATGCAGCACGACCAGCGGGCCAAGCATCAGCAGGAAACCCAAGGGATATACCCAGAATGGCAGTGTTTCGAACATCGGTCAGACGGTCTCCAGCATCTCGTTGGCGCGTGCCCTCGCCTCCGCATCGACGCGAAGGACATCGTCGAGGGTTTGGGGCGCGGGCGGTGCGAAGTTATCGAGGGTTCTGGCAACTATTGCCGAAATTTGCGTGAACTTTAGCTGACCGGCGAGAAAAGCAGCCACGGCAACCTCGTTCGCAGCGTTCAGCACCGCGGGCGAAGCGCCGCCTGCGTGGGCAGCCTCTCGTGCCAGCCTCGTGGCGGGGAAACGCTCTTCGTCAGGCTCGAAGAAGCTAAGCTTCCCGATAGTGGCGAGGTCCAAAGGCTTGCAACTGGTGTCCATCCGGGCGGGGTATGCCAAGGTGGAGGCGATGGGCACGCGCATGTCACTGGGGCCAAGCTGGGCCAAGGTGGAACCGTCGCGATACTCCACCATCGAATGGATCACGCTTTGCGGGTGAACAATGATCCGCAGCCGATCCAGCCCCACGGGGAAAAGGTGAAACGCCTCGATAAATTCCAGACCCTTGTTCATCATGGTGGCGGAATCGACGCTGATCTTTGCACCCATATCCCAATTGGGGTGCGCCACTGCCTGATCAGGCGTCGCCGCTTCCAGTTCGGCCATAGTTTTCGTGCGGAAAGGCCCCCCACTGGCCGTCAGCGTAATCCACCGCACGTCCTCCAGCGTGCCGCCTTCCAAACATTGGAAGATGGCATTGTGTTCGGAGTCGACCGGCAGCAGCGTGGCCCCATATTCCGCGACCTTGGCCGTCATCACCTCGCCCGCAGAAACCAGCGCCTCCTTGTTAGCCAGCGCGACGGTCTTGCCCTGCTCTATCGCCGCCATTGTGGGTGCCAGACCAGCGCAACCGACGATTGCTGCAACGGTAATATCTGCCGGTCGCCGCGCGGCATCGCACAGCGCCCGCGCACCGCCTGCGGCCTCGACGGAAGTGCCGGAGAGATGCTGACGCAGTTCAGCAAGGCAGTCTTCCTCGCCCACGACAGCGATTTGCGCATCAAATTCGATCGCCAGCCTGGCCAGTTTTTCTGCCGAGCAATTTGCCGTCAGCGCAACGACATTCCAATTGCCGCGATCATTACGGATAAGATCCAGCGTGGAATCACCGATAGAGCCGGTCGCGCCGAGGAGGGAGATAGAACGGGTCATGGAAAGGGAAATACCACCAAAGTTCCGACAACGATAACCACGGGTATCAAACCGTCGATCCTGTCAAATACACCGCCGTGGCCGGGAATGAGATTGGAAGAGTCCTTCATGGCAGCCTTCCGCTTCAGCCAGCTTTCGAAAAAGTCGCCGGCCTGGGCGACGACTGCCAGCAGTGGTGCGAAAACCAGAAATGCAGCCCAACCATGTTCCCCTGCAAAAGGCGGCCATCCCAGCGACAGAGGTAGGCCAACCGCCAGTGTTGCCCCCACTGCTCCGCCAAACAGCCCGGCCCACGTTTTGGACGGGCTTATCCGCGGTGCGATCTTGGGCCCGCCGATACTCCTGCCGAAGAAATAGGCGAAGGTATCGACCATGACGACTACCCCGATCAGCAGCAGCAGGATCGGCACGAAATCGATTCGCGTAAGCAGCCATACGGCATAGCCAATGTACACAG
>JBASBA010000428.1:0-4793 GCA_049650885.1 Alteraurantiacibacter sp.
CCTCAAGATTGATGGTGCGACCAGGAATGTCGATGGCAATGATATCGCCGGTTTCCACCAGCGCAATTGCCCCGCCCTCACCTGCTTCCGGGGAAGCGTGGCCGATGGAAAGGCCCGAAGTGCCGCCAGAAAAACGCCCGTCTGTCAGCAATGCGCATTCCGCGCCGAGTCCCCTAGATTTCAGATAGCTGGTGGGATACAGCATTTCCTGCATTCCCGGTCCGCCTTTTGGCCCTTCGTAGCGGATGACCACGACATCGCCCGATGTCACCTCGTCACCAAGAATGGCGGCGACGGCGTCATCCTGGCTTTCGTAAACACGCGCCGGCCCGGTAAATTTCAGAATGCTTTCGTCAACACCGGCAGTCTTCACGATGCAGCCGTCACGCGCGATGTTGCCATAAAGCACGGCAAGCCCGCCATCCTGTGAGAATGCATGCGTTGCACTGCGGATGACGCCGTTCTCCCGGTCCAGATCCAGCGCGTCCCAACGGCGTGACTGGCTGAAGGCGGTTTGCGTAGGCACCCCGCCCGGTGCGGCCTTGTAAAACTCATGCACCGCCGGATTTCCGGTGCGTGAAATATCCCAATCGTCCAGCGCATCGCCCATGGTGGGGCTGTGGACCGTGGGTAGCGCTGTATGCAGCAAACCTGCACGATCCAACTGGCCCAGAATTGCCATGATGCCGCCTGCACGGTGGACGTCTTCCATATGCACATCGCTCTTCGCCGGAGCGACCTTGGACAGGCACGGAACCTTGCGGCTCAGCTTGTCGATATCCGCCATCGTGAAGTCGAGTTCCGCCTCATGCGCGGCGGCGAGGAGATGGAGGACAGTGTTCGTCGATCCGCCCATCGCTATGTCGAGGCTCATGGCGTTTTCAAATGCCTCGAAAGAAGCGATGGAGCGCGGCAGGACGCTGGCGTCATCCTCTTCATAATACCGTTTCGCCAAGGCAACGACGAGGCGACCCGCACGCTCAAACAGGCCCTTGCGATCGGAATGGGTGGCAAGCTGCGAGCCGTTGCCGGGCAGTGAGAGGCCAAGCGCTTCGGTCAGGCAGTTCATGGAATTGGCGGTAAACATGCCGCTGCACGATCCGCATGTCGGGCAGGCGGATCGCTCTATATCGGCGACTTCCTCGTCGCTGAAATTCTCATCCGCGGCCGCCACCATTGCATCGACAAGGTCGAGTGCCACTTCCTTGCCCTTCAGTACCACCTTGCCGGCTTCCATCGGGCCGCCGCTGACGAAGACGACGGGCACATTCAGCCGCATGGCCGCCATCAGCATACCGGGTGTGATCTTGTCACAATTGGAAATGCACACCATCGCATCGGCACAGTGCGCGTTCACCATGTATTCCACGCTATCCGCGATCAAATCGCGGCTCGGCAGCGAATAGAGCATGCCGTCATGACCCATCGCGATGCCATCATCCACGGCTATGGTGTTGAATTCCTTGGCTACACCGCCTGCCTTCTCGATCTCACGCGCAACCAGTTGGCCAAGATCCTTCAGATGGACATGGCCCGGCACGAATTGGGTGAAGGAATTGACGACGGCGATAATCGGTTTGCCGAAATCGCCATCCTTCATGCCGGTGGCACGCCATAATCCGCGTGCGCCCGCCATGTTGCGGCCGTGGGTGGAGGTGCGTGAACGATAATCGGGCATGGTCTATCCTGGTAAAACGTGGCGCTTTACTCCCTACCGGAAACACCGGAGTACCCGAAAGAGGAAAAGCTTGTCGCTGGCGAAGCGCGGCTCAATCGAAGGTTTCGACCGCCAGATTAACGCGGCCTGCAACATCGGCGATGATCGCGGCCCAGCGCGCCTGTCCGGTCTCTGTAGCGATCAGGTCATTGCGGATTTCGATCGCGCAATACGCGCGGCCTTTTGCCTCTGCATGACGGTTCATCGTCGCGTTCAGCTGCTTGCCGGAATACGGCTCGTTATCGCCAACGGTCACGCCCAGCTCTGAAAACATGCGGATCGCGTGCTTCGCGGCTCGTCCGTCCTCGTTATACAGCAGGCCGATCTCCCACGGGCGCGCGGCCGCTGGATCGCTTTCCAGCGTGGGGGTGAAGCTGTGGATCGAAAGGATCAGTCCGGGATCGACTTCGTCCAGCCATTTCTCCAGAGCATTGTGATACGGCTTGTAGTAATCCTTTACCCGCGCATCGCGATTTGCGCCGATATTGCCGGGCACAAGGATACCGTCAGTACTCACCGGGATTAACGCTTCGTGATCTTCCTCGCGGTGCATATCAATTACCAGGCGGCTGATATCGCACAGATAGGCGCCGATGCCGTGACGCCGCGCCAGACGTTCGCACACTCCGCCCGCACCAATGTCATAGCCCACATGCTTTTCCAGCGTTGCCGCCGATATGCCTAGCTCTGTACCTTCGGGAACGCGGTTCGATGCATGATCACACACTGCCACCACGCCCCGCGGCCGGGCCTCGCCAATGTGGCGGAAGACCGTCTCGCTCATCGCAATTGTCCTTTCATCTGCCACCAATCGGAATGATCGGATGCCAGCATTTGTGAGGCCCTATCGCGGATTTCTGCCGATTCATAAAGCGCAAAGCACGTGGCACCCGAACCAGACATCTCATGCATCCAGGTATCAGTCGCTTCCAACGCGCAAAGAACATCCGCAATAGCAGGGCAAATCCTGATTGCCGGATCGCGCAGATCGTTACGCCCTGCCCGCGCAATTTCCCGCGCTGTTCCCGGCGGCATGGGGCCGCGATCAACGCCGTCCCAGGCCTTGAATATCGGGCCAGTCGTAACGGCCACACGCGGATTGACCAGCAGGACTGCCATGCCAGCCATATCATTCTCCACCGGTTCCAGATCGGTGCCGGTGCCGCGGCCAATCGCCATCTCGCTGCGGATGCACGCAGGCACATCCGCGCCAAGCCGCGCGGCACGATCATGCCAGTCGTCCGGTAGGCCGTATGCGTGTTCCACCATGCGAAACACAGCGCCAGCATCGGCAGAACCGCCGCCTAGTCCAGCTGCGACCGGCAGGTTTTTCTCCAGCGTTATTTCCAACCCATCGCCGCGCGGCAAAGCGCCAAGCGCCTGCATCACGATATTGTCGAAAGGATTGTTTAGCACGCTGGCGAATTCGCCCGTCGTGGCAAGGCTATCCTGCCTTGCAGAATGCGCTACCAGCGAATCGCCAGCATCAACGAAGGCGAACAACGTCTCCAGCTCGTGATAGCCATCCTCGCGCCGCATACGAACATGCAGCGCGAGGTTGATCTTGGCAAAAGCTGTTTCGGCAAGCCGCAATTTGCGGCTCACATGTTCGGGTAATTAGGCCCGCCACCACCTTCGGGTGTGGTCCAGTTTATGTTCTGGTTGGGGTCCTTGATGTCGCAAGTCTTGCAGTGGACGCAGTTCTGCGAGTTAATCACGAACTTGGGTTCTTCGGCCCCCTCCTGCACCCACTCGTAAACCCCTGCAGGACAATACCGCGTGGATGGACCGCCATAGACTTCCAGCTCGCTTTCACGCTGCAATTCCATATCCGCCACCTTCAGGTGGTTTGGCTGATCCTCGGCATGGTTGGTAAAGGAATAGGAGACGCTGGTGAGGCGGTCGAAGCTGATCTTGCCATCGGGTTTGGGATAATCAATCGGCTTGTACAGGTCCGCCCGCTGCGTCTCTGTGTAATCGCGGTGATGACCCATGGAACCAAGACCAAGGCCCATCGTCCGTAGCCACATGTCCGCGCCTGCCAGAACCGTGCCGATATCGCCGCCGAATTTCGCAACCAGCGGCTGCGCATTCTGAACCTTTTTCAGCTCCTTAGCGATCCAACTGTCTCGCAGGTTCGCGTCGTAATCAGCCAGCTCCGTATGCTCGCTTCCCGCAGCCAGTGCCGCCACCACGCTTTCCGCCGCCAGCATCCCGCTTTTCATCGCGGTATGACTGCCCTTGATACGTGGCACGTTTACAAAACCTGCAGCACAACCGATCAGCGCGCCACCGGGGAATGCCAGCTTCGGTACGCTTTGCCAGCCACCCTCGTTAATGGCACGCGCGCCATAGGCAACACGGGTTCCGCCTTCCAGATACTCCAGTATCGCGGGATGGTGTTTCCAGCGCTGGAACTCCTGAAATGGAGAGACGTAAGGATTCTTGTAATCCAGTGCGGTGACGAAGCCAACTGCGACTTGGCCATTGGCCTGATGATAGATGAAGCCACCGCCCCAGGTGTCACTTTCGCTAAGCGGCCAGCCCTGCGTATGAATAACACGGCCCGGCACATGCTTTTCTGCGGGAATATCCCACAATTCCTTGATCCCGAGCCCGTAGACCTGCGGCTCGCAATCAGCCTCCAGATCGAATTGCACCTTCATCTGTTTGGTCAGATTGCCGCGAGCGCCCTCAGCAAACAGGGTGTATTTCGCGTGGATTTCCATGCCCGGCTGATAATCAGGCTTGTGCGAACCATCGGCGGCTACGCCCATGTCCTGCGTGATAACGCCGGTGACAGAGCCATCGCTATTGAACATCACTTCGGATGCCGGGAAGCCTGGAAATACCATGACGCCAAGCGCCTCTGCCTGCTCTCCCAGCCAGCGGGTGAGATTACCAAGAGAGCCAGTGTAGCAGCCATCATTGCTCATCAGCGGGGGCATCATGGCATGCGGCAGGTTCATCTTGCCGGTCTTGCCCAGCATCCAGTGCCAGTTATCCGTGACAGGCGTTTCCGCCATCGGACAATCCATTGTGCGCCAATCCGGCAACAATTCATCCAGCGCTTTGG